>JAOUJL010000102.1 GCA_029883255.1 Candidatus Bathyarchaeota archaeon
ACTTACCGAACCCATGAGCATCTTCTGAATTTTACTTTCAGTATATATTGTTATAGGTGAAGGGGGCCCTTTGATGAATATTCCTCCATCAGTCCCAAGAATTTCTGCACGCAGATCGTATTTTTTGGCGCGCAAGCTATATGTCCAGCTTACATCAAGTTCTCCAAGTGCTCCTGCCTTGAAACTTAATAGAACCATTGCGTTATCTTCACCCTTGATATTTCCCATAATATTACCGCCAATCGCGCAGACATTTGAAATATCTCCCAAGAACCACCTGAGAAGATCAATAAAGTGAACACCAGTATCCATCAGACAACCTCCTCCCACTTTGCTTGTGTCGAAAAACCATTCTGAAATAGCAGGCCAAAATTCGTAAGGTCCAGCATATGCAGCGTGATATCTTATTTGAAAAATCTTTCCAATTACTCCCTCATCGAGCAACTTCTTTACTCTTTGGTTTACTGGTTCAAATCTCGAATTAACACCTATCATCAACTTCACGTCAGCTTTTTTGCAAGCCGAAATTATTTCATCGCATTCTTTCAAAGTGGGCGCCATTGGTTTTTCGAGAAGAATGTGCTTACCAGCGCTGGCTGCAGCAACTGCATGCTTGCGATGTAAGAAATTGGGCGTGCAAATGCTTACCGCCTCGATATCATCTCTTTCTAATAGCTTTCTATAATCAGTGAACCACATCTCCGCACCGAACTTCTTAGCCATGTTTTTAGCTCTTTTTTCATCAATGTCACAAACCGCCACTAATTTTGTTTGAGGCATTGTTTTGTAAGCTGGTAAATGAACTATATCTGCTATTGCCCCGGCTCCTATCACACCGCACCCTACTCGCAATCTAAAACCCCCCCAAGTCTGCGAGCTTCGGTGGCATATAAATTTAGTGCGCACCTAGAGGATTTTCGGCACCGTTAAAACAAGACTTGACAAGAAGTTTTTCGAAGAAACAAGAAGCCACTCGAGGCGAGGGTCTTCACTTGCCGCGTCTACCAATATGGGCGAGCCTCAGACAAGGCACCAGCTTAAGCGTGTGCGACACTTGTTCTCGATGACTAGGACAAAAACTCTTGACATTATCTTTAAAAGGCTTAAACACTCATTCTAATGGAGCGAGTACTAATGAAGAAAAGGAAAAATATCCCAAGCAAAGCCCTTGGATTTCTCCTCGCCCTTCCAGCCCTCTTGCTCTTAGCTTTAGTTTGCTTCTTTCCTATTGCCCAGAATGTGGAACTGAGCCTTCACTCGTGGCATCTTGCAGTAGGGGCTCCAAAAAATTTTGTGGGATTAGCCAACTTTGAACATCTTATTTCATCTTCTGTTTTTCATAAAGTGCTGCAAAATACCGTTATCTTCACAGCCGTCAGCGTTCCTTTAGAGCTTGGAGGTGGGCTAGGCCTGGCCATACTTTTAAATAGGAAGTTCAAGGGAAAAGAGGCAATTCTGGCTATACTTTCTCTACCCATGTTGGTAGCACCCGTTGCGGTAGGCCTCGTTTGGAAATGGTTTTACGCACTGGACTATGGGATGCTTAATCCTCTGCTGGGAATTTTTAGCATAGGGGAAGTAAATTGGCTAGGCGACCCTTCCATTGCCTTATTTTCAGTTATAGTCGCGGATGCTTGGACTATGACGGCTTTTATGATGCTTTTCTGTTATGCCGGACTCCAAATGATCCCGCCGGAACGATATGAGACGGCTTCTATAGATGGCGCTTCCGGATGGCAAAAACTCAGGTATGTTACACTTCCATCAATTAAGGGTATACTCATAATTGGCCTTATGATAAGGTCCATAGATGCATTTACGAGGCTTTTTGACCTGATATATGTGCTCACTGGAGGCGGGCCTGCGTGGTCCACTGAAGTATTGCCTATATACACTTACAGAACTGGTCTCAAGTTCTTTAGGATTGGAATGGGATCAACCTTAGCGATATTTGCGCTTTTGATCACAATCGTGCTTATCTCGGCTTTATGGAAAATAACAAGGAGATAGAATCGTGCAAGGCGGATCAAAACTTCAAGTAAAAAGAACTCTTGGAAAAGCGTTTTCTTACGGTCTCATCGCTTTGGCTGTAATTGTTGTGCTTCTGCCGCTTTACTGGACTTTTTCAACATCCCTGAAGGGGTCGAAGGCCATCCTCCACATTCCGCCTGAGCTTTTTCCTAGACAGCTTACCTTCTCGAACTATGTAGATATATTCGAGATAATACCATTTGGTGCTCTTCTATTGAATAGTGTAGTTGTAACTGGACTAACAACAGTTATTTCCTTGGTGCTGGGCAGTCTTGCAGCATATGGCCTTTCTAGGTATAAGTTTCCTGGAAGCGGTAGCATCTTCGGCTTGGTCTTGGGAACTCGAATGATACCTCCTGTAGCGTATGTAATACCGCTGTATCTGTTAATATCAAACCTTATGTTACTCGATACGTGGTGGGGGCTTATATTAGCCCATACTTCTATCACTTTGCCCTTTACAATTTGGATTATGAAAGGGTTCTTTGATGAACTGCCGAGAGACTTCGAGGAAGCTGCCATGGTGGACGGTTGCTCTAGGCTAGGGGCGCTAAGAGTTGCCTTACGCCTTGCTCTGCCAGGGCTCTTCGTGGCATTGATATTCGTTTTCGTTGAATCTTGGAATGAATTTATGTTTGCGGTTACGATTACGAGAAGCTCAGCATCAAAGACGGTACTAGTCGGACTAGTTGGATTACTTCAATATCCCTATCGACAACCTTGGGGAGAATTAACTGCTGGGCTACTGATTTACACCTTGCCAATATTCTTCATCGCTTATTTCTTTGAGAAGTATATAGCGAAGATATACGTTCTAGGTGTCCTTAAATGAAGTTATGAGTAGTGGATAGAATCGTTTTTACTGCTGTCGCGTTTTCAATTTGAAACGAAACAAAAAAAGGAAAGGGTGTTTCGAGTACGGCGCGCGAATACTATACGCTCACGATGTATTCTATATCTTCGGCAAGGGCATCCATTGCTTCTTCCGGCGTCAATTCACCCGTCAGAGCTTGGTGAACACGTCTCATCATCGCTTCGTAAATCTCTATCGACCTTGGATCCCTAATAGGTGGGTTTATCTGTTTTACACGTCCGAAACTGTCCCAAACGACATCAATCCAATCTGACTCTGAAATCCGCGGATCAAGCAGTACTTGACTTCTAGACGGGGCCTTGGGTGTTACATAACACACTTCTGTAGCAACTTCGGGACTTGCGACCCATTCAACGAATTGCCAAACCATGTCTTTCTTTGGAGTGTCTAATATAGAGATCCCCATAATATCTGGCGGTTCTGAGAATGGCCTCATCGCTATTCCCATCTCTCCCACGACCTGTGATGCTTCCGGATCCTCCATCATACCGATTATATACGTCCACTGATCAGCCATCAAACACCTGCCTTCTAGAATAGCGATCTCGCCCTCAAATGTCCCATCTACCAACATGGTTGGTTGTGCATACTGACTCAAATCGACTAAGTATTGTAAAGCTTCAATAGTTTCCGTGCTATTAGCCAATATATCCCCAGTTTCTGGATCGTAGAACCCGCCACCAAAATCTGTTACCATCGGTGGAAATATGCAATAAAGTGCTCCACCCATCTCGATTTTGCCCTGTAGATGAATAGGATATAATCCGTCTGGACCTTTGCCGTCAGCTTCTCCGTCCGCAACCAGGTCCCAGAACTCAGCAACCTTTAGCAACTCTTCGGGGGTCTCCGGTACTGCTAGAGTTTCTCCAGGATACATCGCCGAGTACTCATCTTTCCAGGTTTGATCCTCGAAGTAATCCTTGTAGTAGTAAATGATAAGAGCTCCATTCCATAAACCTGGGAGATAATGCAGTTTACCGTTAATTTCGACTACATCCAACTGATCTTCATAGAAGCCATCCGCTAGAAGCTCTGTCTTGGTTCGGTATTCATATAGGTCTACAAGTTTCCCTGTCGCCGCAAGGGTAGGCAACTCGAGTGCGTACATTACCGTTCCGTCCAAGCTAGGTTCTGGAGACAACATCTCCAACATTAGCCTTTCCATTATATGCCCCCGTGGAATGGTTTCTAGTACTACATCAATTCCGGTGTCTTCTTCGAATTCAGGCAAAAGCGCCTCTATAGCGTCAAATTCAGGGCCTTCTGTCCACGCTATGGTGATTTCCTTCTCCAGCACTGGTGGTTGCATTGTGTACCAATAGACTCCTACACCTGCAATGACAATTATGATGATTACAATTCCCGCCCACACCGTTGTCGACACAGCTTTCATGATTTTCACCATTTATCTGTTTAACGACTTGTTTATTTCGATCGATCTTAATTTAAGTTTTGTCCATAGAGCCTAAAAATCTAGTCGCGTTACATCAAAACAACAGAAACTTTAAATCGCGTGCTCAAAAGAATTCATCTATGAAAGCTGCAGTTTTCTTTGCCCCCAATGACATACGAGTAGAAGATGTTGACAAACCAATCATCAGGAAAGACGACGTTCTCTTGAGGGTCGAATCCGTTGCAGTTTGCAACGCAACAGACATGCATTTCCTGAAAGGCGAAATTCCAGGAATAGCTTACCCTTTGCCACCGGGTAAACCTGGACACGAATGTTGCGGAGAGATCGTGGAAGTCGGTGAAAGCATTGAATCTCTGAAGCCCGGGGACCGAGTGGTGCCCGGTCCCCTATACGCTCTGCCCTGCGGAAGATGTTTCTACTGCAAGAAGGGTAAGCAGGAATTATGTGAGAATCCTGGCATCGCCGACTTCGCATACAGCCAGTTCCTCAAGGTTCCAGCTCGTTTCTGCTACTCCTTACCTAAGAACGTAAGCTACGATGAAGGTGCCCTTATCGACCTCTTGGCTTGTGCATTACACGGAATCTATCGAGCTGATGTTTCAGTTGGCGACAGCGTAGCCATCATCGGACAAGGACCAGTTGGCCTTCTCCTCACGCAGTTGGCAAGATTTGCTGGGGCTGAAAACATCATTACTTGCGATGTTGTAGATTCGAGACTAGAGAAATCTTCAAAGATGGGTTCAGATGCAACGATAAATTCGGCGAAGGAAGATCCCATCAAACGCGTGTTAGAGTTGACGAACGGCAAAGGTGTTGACGTATCCATAGACGCTGTCGGAAAATCTGTTGTTGCGCGTCAAGCAGTCGAACTGGTCAAGCCTGGTGGAAGAGCAGTGATATTCGGATTCCATTTGAAGCCCGGGGAAATAGACCTTTCAAGAGTCTTTGACAGAGAACTCGAAATTCGGGCTAGTTTTAGAACAGTAGGTGAAGAAGACTATCGCACATCCGCCCGCCTTATTTCGAAAGGAAAAATCGATCCAAAATCCTTGATCACACACGTATTGCCATTAGAGAAGATTCGAGATGGGTTGGACATGATAGAGAAAGGATTAGAGAATGTAATAAAGATCATTCTGAAACCGTAGTCTCAGCGTTCATACATGCGTGGAGCCCCGACAGTATCAATCAAGCTTCCGTCGAATAGAGCCAAAATTTATGAAAAATCAACCGT
>JAOUJL010000103.1 GCA_029883255.1 Candidatus Bathyarchaeota archaeon
TAAAGTGTGATGGTTAGAGCGAGTTGGGGAGAGACAGAGACGGTATAACTTCGTCGAGGGTTACTAGGCTTAACACATTGATTCTACAAGTCGCCAAGAAAGATTTGAGCTTCTTCCTGCGTAGAAATCAGCTTGTTCTCCAACAGTTTCGCCGTCACCTTATCCTTCGCATCCTTTTCACTTACCGCATCAGCCTTTTCAAAAAGTGATTGCAGAATCCAACGTTCTACCAGATTGGGTAGGTGAGTCATCCTTGGCGGTTGCTAAATAACGTAATACGGATAAGAGACACCACCCGGATAAAATTGACCCTGTATGGCAATTTTTTGTCCACATGCCGGGCAGCGCATGTCCTTGGTTAGATGCCACTTCACGATGTCGAAACTGAACCGTTTAATCAGCAGCTCGCCACAGTTCGGACAGTAGGTATTCTCGTAACGGTGTCCTGGAACATTTCCCATATACACATAGTTAAGGCCAACCTCACGCGACACATCGCAGGCGTGTTCAAGCGTCTCCAATGGAGTTGAGGAAATCTCAGTTACCTGATAGTTGGGATGAAACCTGAGCAGATGGAATACAGTGTCTTTCCCAAGGTTATCTCTTATCCACATGGCCAGTTCACGAATTGTTTCAAACGAATCTCCTATCTTCGGAACCACCAGATTGGTTACTTCAATATGTATATCGCATTTCTTCATTTCTTTCAGGGATTCATAAATTGGCTCCACGGATGGAACCGTTGCAAATTTCTTATAAAATTCCGGGTCTCCTGCACCCTTAAAATCCACTGTTGCAGCGTCCAAGATTGGAGCTATCAATTGAACAGCCTCGGGAGCCATGTATCCGTTGGTCACAAACGTGTTGAAGATCCCTTCCTTATGAGCCAACATCGCCGTGTCGAATGCATACTCGAAGAAGATGGTTGGTTCAGTGTATGTGTAGCTTATGCCTTGGCATCCATCATCCTTCGCGGCCTTCACAACTTTTTCTGGGGGGAAATCGTATCCCTGAATTTTCTTTTCCTGACTGATCAACCAGTTGTCACAGAAACGACAGCGGAAGTTGCATCCCACCGTGGCGATGGACATAACCTGCGAACCGGGATTAAAGTGGGAGAGAGGCTTTTTTGTTATCGGATCAACACATACAGAACAGGCTTTAGCGTACACGAGCGAGTAGAGCTTCCCTTTCTCATTTTTTCTAACCAAACAGAACCCTACAGCGTCTTCGGCTATCATGCAACGCCTTCCGCAAAGGTTGCACCGCACCTTGTTTTCTGACAACTCTTCGTAAAGCATGGCTTCTTTTACCATCTTACTCCCTCTCTTACTCCTTCTCCTCCTCCAACTGAATCCCACTTCCGTTAAACCGTATAATAAACGCCCTTGTTACGGCTTTGAAACCCCGCCTAGACCCGTTTAACTCGACGAGGTTTGCTTCCCTA
This sequence comes from Candidatus Bathyarchaeota archaeon, assembly GCA_029883255.1. The sequence goes on from JAOUJL010000103.1 coordinate 1,448, forward strand.
AGCTTGTTCATGTGGAACCAGACGGTCATGCGTGGCTCAGACGTTATCTGTTGCAGTTTAGAAATCGTTAGCCTGTTGGGGTATGCTTTTATGAGTTCTTGGAGTATCCGCATCCGGCTGGGAAGACTCAGAGCTTCGCACACTTTATGGCCGTTCAACTCTTTTTCAAAATGCATCTCATGAACTCTCATACTACTGTACTAGTATAAGAGTATAAATCTTCTCCCCATCTTCTTGAAAAGTCTACGCCTTTCCAAATGGTCGGTCAAGATTGTTGTTTTTATAGTATCCCCTTTATTAGCGTTAATGGCAACATTATTGCGGATAGCTCTGTAAGAAACCTCTCGGGAGATGACGCTCGAAAGTTGGCTGAAAACTGGGGCGCCTTCGAAGAGAACATTATCTACTATCTAATCTGCGCAGAAAGGTCAAAGAAGAAAAAATGATTTCCGAAAAATGCAGTTAAATTCTTATGCCATGCATATTCATCTAGTAAAATTGGAAATTAGGGTGGCTCGAATTGAGTAGAACGTCTCAGATTTCAGGATTCTACAAACTAACCCCAAAAAAAAGAGTGCAAATCGTAAAAGATTTCGCTGGTTTAACAGATGAAGAAGTTGAAACTCTATTATCAACAGGGTCTTTGAAAATGGAGTTAGCCAATCGAATGATTGAGAACGTCGTGGGAGTCTTCCCAATACCCCTCGGAATCGCAGTGAACTTTCTAATCAATGGACGAGACTATTTGATTCCGATGGCGATTGATGAGCCTTCCGTGGTGGCTGCAGCCAGCTATGCGGCGAAGATGGCAAGGTTAAAGGGTGGCTTCTTCACTAGCAGCACCGAGCCAGTCATGATTGGGCAAATCCAAGCGGTGAACATAGACGACCCGTATGGAGCGAAGATGGCTATTCTGGCGGCAAAAGAGAAAATCCTCCAGAAAGCGAACGAACAGGACCCCATGCTGGTTTCGGTTGGAGGAGGCGCCAAAGACTTAGACGTAAGGGTGATACGGGCGAACAGTGGCCCCATGGTCATCACCGAGCTTCACGTAGACTGCAGAGACGCAATGGGTGCAAACGCTGTCAACACTATGGCAGAAGCTGTTGCTCCGCTGATTGAGAGAATTACGCACGGCCGAGTGTATCTAAGAATCATTTCCAACCTAGCTACAAAACGGCTGGCAAGAGCTTGGACTGTCGTGGCAAAGGAGGAATTAGGCGGAGAAGAAATCGTAGACGGCATCATAGAAGCTTACAACTTCGCTGTCGCTGACCCGTACCGTGCCGCAACCCACAACAAAGGCATACTCAACGGCATAATTGGCGTCGTGATAGCCACATGCAACGACCATCGCGCCGTAGAGGCGGGAGCCCACGCCTACGCAGCAAGATCAGGCCAGTACAGTCCACTAACAGTCTGGGAGAAAAACAAAGACGGCGACCTCGTAGGCTCAATTGAACTCCCAATGGCTGTGGGAACCGTTGGAGGCGCCACAAGAGTGCACCCAGTGGCTAAAATAACATTGAAAATTTTAGGCGTAAAAACTGCCAACGAGCTAGCCGAAGTTTTAGCCGCCGTGGGGCTGGCACAGAACCTTGGTGCATTGAGAGCGCTGGCTCATGAGGGTATCCAGAGGGGGCACATGGCACTGCACGCTCGAAACGTGGCAATCATGGCTGGAGCATCTGGAGAATTGATCGACATAATAGTTGAAAAGATGGGTGAAGAACGTAAAGTAAGGTTAGACAGAGCCAAAGAACTAGTTGAAGAATATGGGAAAATGAAGTGAGACTTACCCGATTAATCGTCCCACTGGTTCCCCTTCCGTTGGGTTTTTGTGGTCGCCCATGGAAGATTCTCTATTTTTAAGCCTAACTTAGATGTTAAAAAGCGGATAAGTAAAAAGGTAAGTATTGTAATAACTGCCCAGATTAGGCCTTCTATCCCGAAACGGACTTCGGGACTTAATCTTTCATAGTCAAAATTAAACGCGTAAGCGAGGGATTGTGTATCTAAGAAAGCGTGTAGAAAAATTGGACCAGTCAGTACCCTTGTCTGGTAATAGAGATAGCCCAATATAGAGCCACTTACGAAGACCCCTAACAGGTGGAAAAACATCATCCAAACATCATATCTCCAAATAAGTATATCTATGGGAACATGTGCCAACGCGAAAAGCATTGAAGGAAAAATTATCGAGAATCTCGGACCAAAGTGTTCCAATAAACGCGTTTGAAAGTATCCTCTAGTCTCTATTTCCTCAGAGGGACCGACAACTAAAAGGAAGGTTAGGGGCATTAGAAAAATTGAAGTTAGGTCTAGGTTTTCAGGGTTTATAGTGAATGTTATTGGACCAGCCCCTAGTGGAACGAACAGAACGTATGCAAGGCAAGCAAATGCAGCGCTATTGAATAGTGAGAGAAAAATCCCAAAGAATGCGTTTCTAATGAACCCTCGCCTTGACAAACCTATTGATCCTATTCGTCTTTTCTCAACGCAGCGAACGATCAGAAGTATTGGTAACAACGCTAGTAACGGTTGAAAAACAATCTGCGTTACAAAGAACATTCTCCAACTTATCTCACCATCACAAATGATCAAGGTTACAGACCATAGTCGATAAAGAGCCCAAATCCCCGTTAATACCAGAAAAACTCCAACGACCTTCAAAAAAGCTCTCAGCTTTTCACCCAAAGGGTTCAGCCTCATAGACATGATAGTTTTTAGAGGATTATTACTGAATTAGAAGTTATCTTTTTCCATCGGCCGTGAAGTCGGAAAGTAAACTGGAACACATTGTTAAGAGAACGATAATTATAATTCTGCGGACAATACTATTTTCTCCACGTGAACACACATTGATAATAATTCCAGGTCCAGCGTCCCCAGAACTAGGTCGAAAGATCGCGGACATACTGAAGATAGAGGTTGTACCAGTAGAGTTCAAGCGTTTTCCGGACGGAGAATCTTACATTCGATTTGACGGAAACATAGAGGATGAGGACGTTGTTATTGTTCAGACGACAAGTCCACCCCAAAATGAACGGTTAGTTCAACTCTTTATTATGGCGGATAATGCGAAAGACCAAAGGGCAAAGAGCATTACCGCGGTTGTTCCATATTTTGCGTATGCTAGACAGGATAAACGCTTCAGATCCGGCGAAGCTTTCAGCATAAAAACGTTAATGAAACTTTTAGAAAAGTGTGGCGTAAACAGAATAATCACTGTAAACTCTCATAACCCCAAAATCCTAGAAACCTTCAAAATACACATTGATGATCTATCAGCCATCAGTCTCCTAGCTGAGTATTTTAAGAAAAAAGGCTTTGAAAAAGCGTTTTCTCTGTCGCTTGGCAAAAAAGCATTAGACACAGCGGTGCAAGCAAACAAGGTCTTGGAAGGTGGATACGGATGTGTCTCAACTTACAGAAACCGAATAACTGGAAAAGTTACAATCGAGAAAGAATCCTTACCGGTGAAGAATCGAAACGTAATCATATTCGACGACATAATCAGCAGCGGCGGGACAATGATTAAAGCCGTCAAACTGGTTAAGGCTGAAGGCGCTGAAAGAGTGTTCACAGCATGTGCGCATCCCCTTCTTATCGGAGACTCGAAAGACAGAATCCTCAAAAGCGGTGCTGATGGAATTGTGGGCACAGACTGCGTTCCCAGCCCTGTTAGTGTTGTCTCGGTTGCTCCTTTAATCGCGGAAGCGCTAGCTAAAAGAGGAGTCTGAGAGTGGCTAGACTTTTCTTTCTACTCTCTGGAGAACACCCCACCCTGCCTCAAGCCGAACTCCAATCCATTTTGAAGGCGGAAGACCATGAATACCGAATCTTGGAGAAATTGGCTCAAGTTCTTCGCATAGAAGCAAGTTTGGACAGCGTAAAATCAGTTAAATCGAGGTCAGCTATGACCCGAGTTTGCGGTCTGGAGCTATTAAATTGTCACGCTACTGTTGCCAACATCAAGAATAAGGTGGGCTCCACTTCTTTAGATGATGTAATTGAACGAGGCGAAACTTTTGTTGTTCGGGTTAGAAGAGTTAGAGGAAGCGCTTCACCTGCTATTAGAGTGG
>JAOUJL010000012.1 GCA_029883255.1 Candidatus Bathyarchaeota archaeon
TCGGCCCCAGTTCTTTGAGTTTACCCACCATTTCATTAGCCAGGTAAGCAAACTTGTGGCCTTCACTTGCTGAAATCCAATCAAGTCTTAATCTTTCCTTTTCGATTCCCATGTGTTGAAGTGCCTGTCTAAGAAATTGCATTCTTTTTTCAGCCATGAAATTTCCCTTGAGGTAGTGGCAGTCTCCGGGATGGCAGCCTAAGATCATGACGCCGTCTGCGCCCCAAGCGAATGCTGACAGGACCAAGGTGGGGTCTATCCTTCCGCAGCACATAACCCTAATTATCCTTATGTTTGGAGGGTACTGTAGCCGACTCGTTCCAGCCATGTCTGCGCCTACATAGGCACGCCAATTGCAGCAGAAAGCAATGATTCGAGGCTCAAAGTCGGTTTTTCTCATTTTGATCACCCTGCCAAAGCTGCCTTTATTTGCGCAAGAATCTGTTTATCCGTGAAGTGACGCATAGTTATCGCCTGTTCAGGACATTCTGCAGCGCAAATACCGCAACCTCTACATAAGACCTCAATAATCGTCGACTTGCCCTCTTCAATCTTAGCTGCACCGTAAGGGCAAAGTTCTTCACACAGTCCACATCCGATGCAGAGATCAGAATCTAAGGTGGCTATGATTCCTTCTGTTCTAAATTTCCCTTTGGATATAAAAGTTGAAACTTTCGCAGCAGCGGCTTTAGCAGACGCTATAGATTCCGGAATATCCCTAGGCCCAGACGCTGTTCCCACCACGAAGACCCCTTCAGAATGGGCGCCTACTGGCCTTACCTTTGGATGAGCCTCCATGAAAAAGCCGTCTGGGGCCAAGGGCACCTTAAGCATTCGTGACAAAAGTATTCCTTCCTTGCTAGGAATCAGTGGAGTTGCTAACACAACTAGATCGGAAATGAAGTCTATTTCGCGTCCAGCAAGTGGTTCATAAACTGTGACCTTCAGTTTGCCGTCAGGTTGTTGAGTTACCTTTGGTTTTGTTTCCAACTCGTATTTTATGAACCTTACTTCGAGGTCTCGCGCTTTTGCATAGAAATCTTCGTATCCCTTATACGTTCTTAAGTCTGAATAGAGGATGCAAACGTCAGCATCCGGATATAGCTTCTTTATCAGAATTGCATTCTTTACAGAGTTCATACAACAAATCTTTGAGCAGTGTGGCCAACCCTCTTCCTTCTTTGCCAATAGCTTTGTTAACAGTCGAGCGGCGTCAGATTGAACGAGACTTGGGATTTCATGCCCCCACAACTCCCCAGTTCTTGAACCGACACACTGTATCATCACAACTCGCTCTGGCTTCTTTAGGGTGCCCTCTCGCAGCATTTTCTCCAATTCCAGATGCCTTACCACTCCTTTGTGAACCCCATACTGATACATTCCTTTCGCTGGCTCGTAATTCCATGCTCCGCAAGCTACGATTATTGCTCCAGCTTCAAGTTCTAGGGGGGTTTTCTCTTTTAGGGCGGTAACGTGAAAGTTTCCAGCAAAGCCCTTTATGTCTTTCAAAGTTGTTGATGCGAAGATCTTGATGTTCTTATGCGCCTTGGCAGCGTCAATGAGCGGTTCCATCACATCAGACGCTTTTTGGAAAGTAGGATATACTTCATTGAGGGTTCGAGCGACTCCCCCAACATCTGCTTCCTTTTCTATTAAAAACACATTGATACTCTGATTAGCCAAACTCAAGGCTGCAGTTAGTCCTGAAACTCCACCTCCGATTACCAAAACTGAATCTTTGACGCCTATTTCCGGTTCCTCTAGAGGCTCGAGCAGACGGACTTTTTCTACTGCCATTCTAACAATGTTTTTTGCTTTTTCAGTCGCTTTTTTCGGTTCATCGAGGTGTACCCATGAACACTGTTCACGAATATTTGCTATCTCAAGCAAATATGGATTTATTCCAGCTTCTTGGCATGTCTCTTTCAAGAGTGTTTCGTGGGTTCTAGGTGTACATGCTGCAATGACTACCTTGTTTAAGCAGTGTTTCGTTATCGCGTCTTTTATGCTTTCAAGTCCTGCCTCAGAACATAGGTACATGTTTTCCTCTACGTAAGCGACTTCTGGCAGGGTTTTTGCAAATTCTACTACGCTTGGCACATCTACTATGCTTCCTATGTTAACTCCACAATGACAAACGAAAACTCCGACACGGTTCGGTTCACTTATAGGTGTCATGCCTCCTTTTTCACATGTAAAACTTCAAAAACTCTTTCTGCAGCCGCGCTTGCTTGAGTGATGGAGTCTGGAATATCTCCGGTTCTTGGGCCAAGGGCATACCCCGCAGCAAAAATCCCTGGAACAGTCGTATCAACTGGGTAGGTGATCTCGTCTAACTGTTTGATGAAACCGAAGTTGTCGAGCCCTATTCCCAAAACTTTGGCGAGTTCAGTTGTGCCTTCTCGCGGTATGCAGGCGTTGCAAAGCACTGCCAAGTTGGCTGTCAGATTTTGTATGCTTCCTGACATGGTGTCTTCATACCATGTTATTAAATCCTTTGTTACTGGATCTTCGAGGAGTTCGCCTGGGTTACTTCGAATGTATTTGACGCCGTAGATCTTCTTGGCCTGATTTGCAAACTCTTGGAAGCCTTTTCCGAAGGCTCGGAGATCCGTATAAAAGAGATAAACCTCTGTTTTGGGGTTACGTTGCTTAACTGAGACTGCCATTTTAAGTGAGTATTTGCAGCAGATGCTGGAACAGTAGGAATAGAACCGCTTATCCCTCGAGCCCACACATAGAATGAAGGCAACAGAATTCGGCTCTTTACCGTCGGAAGGTCTCAGTAGACGACCTTCGGTAGGGCCGAAGGGAGAAAGTACGCGTTCTAACTCCATGGCTGTCGTTACGTTTTTAAATTTACCATAACCATAAGCGGGAATCTGGGATGGGTCAAACAAGTCGAAACCAGTGGCAACTATAATTGCGCCAACATTCAGGGTTAGCTGCTCTGCGTTTTGTTCATAATCAATCGCCTCTGCTTCACAGACTTCTTCACAAATACTGCATCCGCCGTTTTTGAAGTGTAGACAGTTTTCTGCGTCAATAGTTACTATGTCTGGTATTGCCTGAGGAAACGGAATATAGATCGCCTTTCTGTCTTTAAGCCCCATCTCGAATTCGTTCGGGACAGAAACTGGACATTTTTCAACGCAAACGCCACAGTTAACGCATCTGTCTTCTTTTACGTATCTTGGATATTTCACGACATTTACAGTGAAATCTCCGAGTTTCCCCCCGACCTCTTTCACTTCGGCGCATGTGAGCAATTCAACGTTAGGGTGACGGTAGCACTCGATCATTCTTGGCATTAAAACGCAAAGCCAACAAGTGCCTACGCAGTCTCTGGAGCAGTCAGTCACTGGAAATATTTTCTCTAGTTGTGCCATTCTTCCGCCAATGCTTGGTGATTTTTCTATTAGATATACTGTGAATCCTTTGTCAGCTAGTTCTAGAGATGCTTGAATACCCGCTATTCCTCCTCCTATCACTAAAACAGAATTATTTGCCAACGTTAACCACCCCGCAGTTTCTCATAAAGAGGATTTAATGGAATCCTATGGTCACGCATCTTCCAATCTTTTATTTCTAAGCCTGTAGCTAAGCTAAGCAGCTCCACAAAATGGAAAACAGGCAGATTATATTCCTCTCCGAAAAATCTTTTGATTTCGAGTTGACCCAAATCCAATTGTATAAAACAGAAGGGACAAACCGTAACAATGCAATTGGCCCCTGCCTTTTTCATGCCTTTGAGTTTCTGTCTTGCCAAGTTGCGAGAAATTTCGTCATTTATGCCACGTAATGGTCCGCCGCAACACACTTCTTTCTTGTCATAGTCGACTGTTTCAGCGCCTGTAGCCTTAACAAGTTCGTCAAGCGTTTTCGGGCTGACTGCGAGGGTAGGATGAATCATTTTTGGCCTTACAGCATGGCATCCGGTTTGTGTTGCAACTTTTAATTCTGTCAATGGTCTTTTGATAGTGTCTTTGATTTTTTTCGCTCCTACATCTTGATGGAGAACTTCCAACAAATGCTTCACTTCTGTTTTTCCTTTGTACTCTTTGCCGACTTGTGAAAGTACATCGTTAACCTTGGTTTTCAGCTCCGGGTCATCTCTTAGGATGATGCTTGTCATCAAAAGGGACTCGTAGCAGTCGTTGCAGAAAGCCAACACGGGAAGCCCTATTTCTTCTGCTATGGCTAGGTTTCTTGCTGCTATTGCCAGCCAACCGATGTAATCTAAAGATTGAATGCTAAAGGGGGCACAACAGGTTGTTTCTGGTATGTCCACTAATTCGATATCAAAGTGAGGCAGGACCTTTCTTGCATAGAGCTCATAACTTGGCTCCCTTGCGGATATAAGGCAGCCGAGAAATAGAGCATACTTCATTCTGTCAGCTCCGACCTCCTAGTACGCGCCTTCGATATCATCTTATCGAATCCTACCATCTTCATAATTGTTTCTGCATCCTTTGTAGACGTAGAAGTCTCGGGCAAACCTAAAGCCTTTCTTTGCCTATGCATGAATTCACTAGTTGGGATAAGGCGTCCAGTATTAAGGAGGTTTTTCGCTTGTTCCACGACACCGTGGGGTATGTCACCTTCTCTAGCGGCTAGACTTCTTATAGCAAACACCACTTCACCAACGTCACCACGTTGTGGGCATCTGTCTAGGCAAGTGAAACAGGACAGACAATACCATGGCAACTTGTGAAGAACATCGGATCTAAAACCGAGAATAATCATTTCCATCAGGCGTCTAGGATTGTGTTCATCGAGAAATCTCGTAACGGGACAACTGCTCGTACATCTTCCGCATTGAATACACGTCAGAACGCCTTCGCCCCTAGGAGTATTAGCGACTTCATGCATAAAATTGGGGTCAACTGCACTCATTTTCGTCATCTCTCCTTATTGCACCATGTTCAAATCTAATATACTTTGTCCTAAAGGATTTCTTTCGACGCCGTTTACGTTAAGAACCTAATAATCCTATCCAGCAAATTTTAAAGTTTCTTAATTCGTCAAAAGTTGCGATAAATGAAGTTGTTTTATTTTTGATTTAGCTGGAAGTCTGGTTTTCTCCTATCTTGCATAACATTTATGCCAAAAGAAAAATCACGTAGATGAGATGCCTTGCAAGGATGCCTACTGATGAAGGGTGTTAAAGACCTAATCGCCAGCGTAATCCTCCATTCAAAACGACGTCGTAGCGATTGGCGCTATCTTAATAAATGGCTTTACATATGTAAAGTTTCTAAAAATCGCACCTATCGGCAAAGATGTAGGTTAAAGATGGGTCCCCCGAAACACTAGAAGGTAGGAAACTCTGTCCGAGCCAAAAATCTTGGAGTCTGCCTAAGAATGAGTAAAAATGAAGGGATTCTTGTCATCGGTGGCGGCATTGCGGGTATGCAAGCGAGTTTAGACCTAGCCGACCGTGGGTTGAAGGTTTATCTAATAGAGAAGTCTCCAAGCATAGGCGGCAGAATGGCGCAACTGGATAAGACGTTCCCAACAATGGACTGCTCCATGTGTATCCTCGCCCCAAAAATGATAGAATGCCTCCGCCACCCCAACATAACATTATTAGCCTATTCAGAAGTGCAGGAAGTAAGCGGTTCAGCTGGCAATTTCACAGTTAAGATTCTTAAGAAGCCAAGATTTATCGATGAGGATAAGTGTACAGGCTGTGGAGTCTGTGCTCAGCACTGCCCAGTTGAAGTACCGAACGAGTTTGACATGGGTCTCGGCTTTCGTAAGGCCATTTATGTTCCATTTCCTCAGGCCGTTCCGCTCAAGTGTACCATCGATGAAGAAAACTGTCTGAAGTGTGGACTTTGTGAAAGGATCTGCGGAGCCGGAGCGGTTGATCTTGATCAGCAGCCCGAAATTGTCAATCTTACCGTTGGTGTCATCATAGTCGCCACGGGGTTCGAATTGTTTGATTCTAGAAGAATAAGCGAGTACGGTTATGGCAGATACCAAGATGTCTTAACAAGTTTAGAGTTTGAGAGGCTGCTCTCCGCCTCGGGGCCGACCGGCGGACACATCGTAAGGTTGTCTGACGGACGCATTCCTAGAAGGATCGTCTTCATTCAATGCGTCGGCTCAAGAAGCCAACGAGGAGAACTTCCCTACTGCTCCAGCGTATGTTGTATGTACGCCACAAAAGAGGCGTTACTAATCAAAGAGCACAACCCGAAATGCGAGGTTTACATTCTTTATATGGACCTAAGGGTCTTCGGGAAGGGATTTCAGGAATTCATAAATAAAGCCAGAGACGAGTACGGCGTGAAGTATATAAAAGGACGCCCTAGCAGCATTGAAAAAGATCCAGAAACAGGAGAACTACTAATCCGATACGAAGATACGATTGAGCATGGAATCAGAGAGATAGAAGCAGACCTAGTCGTGCTTTGCCCTGCTTTGATTCCAACACGAGACAATAGAAAATTAGCGAAAATCCTCAACATAGAGCTCGACGAGTATGACTTCTTTAAAGCTGAAGATACGTTGCTTGCACCAATTAACACAAGTGCGCCGGGCGTTTTCATATGCGGATACTGCCAAGGACCCAAAGACATCCCTGAATCAGTTGCACAAGCCAGCGGAGCAGCCGCTAGGGCAGCGGAGATAATTGCGTCAACTCCGAAGGGGGAAGTGAAAAATGGGAGTGGATGAGAAAGCAAGAATCGGCGTTTTCATCTGCCACTGCGGCACAAACATAGGTGGTGTGGTTGACGTTCCGAAGGTTGTGGAATACGCAAAAACGTTGCCAAATGTTGTTTACGCCGAGGCTAACCTTTACACATGCTCCTCTGAAGGTATAAGCAAGATAAAGGAAGGCATAGCGAAGTATAACCTTAACAGGGTTATCGTTGCCTCCTGTACCCCTAGGACTCATGGGCCACTTTTCAGAACTGCTTGCGAAGAAGCTGGTGTGAACAAATACCTTTTTGAAATGGCGAATATCCGGGATCAATGCTCATGGGCACATATGCATGAGCCTGAGAAGGCAACAGAAAAGGCAAAGGACCTCGTCCGAATGGCTGTCGCCAAGGCTCGTCTACTAAAGCCGCTGGAAGAACCCGAAATAGACGTGACGCCTTCAGCCCTAGTTATCGGAGGAGGTATCTCAGGAATGACTGCCGCCCTATGCCTCGCCCACCAAGGTTTCAAGGTTCATATAATCGAGAAAGGACCGGAACTCGGCGGCATGCTCAAGCATTTATACAGATTGTATCCAACTATGGAAGATGCTTCTGAGAAGCTTAACCCAATCGCCAACGCCGTGAAGTCAAATAAAGGTATAGACGTGTTAACGTCAAGTGTGGTTAAGCAGGTTAAAGGTTTTATCGGAAACTTTGAAGTTACTGTTCAAAGAGGGAATGGAGAGAATACGAATCTTAATGTGGGCACAATAATCGTTGCCACCGGAGCAGTCGATTTTGAGCCCGTTGGAATGTATGGATACGGACGGTATGATAGCGTGATTACGCAGCTTCAGCTGGAGCAACTCCTCAAGAAAGGCGAATTGAAGCGTCCAGAGAGGGTTGTGATGATCCAGTGCGTTGGAGCCAGAGAAGAGAAAGGCAGAACATATTGCTCCAGAATATGCTGCATGAACGCCATCAAAAACGCGCTGCTCATTAAGGAGTTGTATCCAGAGGCAGACGTTTACATTCTTTTCCGCGATCTCCAGACGTATGGGAGGGAATATGAGGGATATTACTTAGATGCTCGGAGGGGGTTCATTGAGTTCATTAAATATACCCCAGAAAGGCCACCAGAAATTGTATCTGAACTAGGCGGAAAACTAACTGTTAGAGTTTATGATTCCCTTCTTGGCAGCGACATTGAAATTGAAAGCGACTTGATTGTACTGTCAACGCCTCTAGTTCCACACGAGGAGGCAAAGGAGCTTTCGCAGGTGCTCAAAGTGCCTCTCGGTCCAAACGGTTTCTTTTTTGAGGCTCATGTTAAATTGAGGCCTATAGACTTTGCAACAGACGGAATCTACGTGTGCGGCACGGCTCACAGCCCAAAAGACACAGCGGAAAGTGTTTCGCAAGCGTTTGGAGTTGCATCGAGGGCAGCCATTCCGCTGGCCCTCAAGCACCTACGAACTGAGGCCATAACAGCTGTGGTAGATGAGAATCTCTGCAGTGGGTGCGGAACATGCGTGAAGCTATGTCCATACGGTGCCATAGAGAAGGATGATATGGGAATTGCCAGGGTGACGGAAGTTGTCTGTAAGGGATGCGGGGTCTGCGCGGCGAGTTGCCCAGAGAGAGCGATTGCAATGCACCACTTTACCGATGAACAGGTTACCGCTCAGGCTTTAGCCGCGTTAGGGAGGACATTTGTATGACATTTGAACCGAAAATCGTGGCCTTTTGCTGCAACTGGTGCGCGTACGCTGGTGCTGACCTAGCGGGCGTAGGCAGAATATCCTACCCCACAAACATACGGATAATAAGGCTGATGTGCAGCGGGAGGGTTGACCCGGTTATGGTTCTGGAGACGCTGGCTCAAGGAGCGGACGGCGTCCTAGTAATGGGCTGTCACCCCGGCGACTGCCACTACATCGACGGAAACCTTCAGACAGAACGAAAAATAAAGATGCTCAAGAAACTCGTAGCACGAACTGGCCTAGAACCAGAACGTCTACGCCTTGAATGGGTCTCCGCGTCAGAGGGTGGAAGATTCGCAGAACTTGTTAAAGACTTTACAAGCCAACTAAAGGAGATGGGGCCATCCTCCTTGAGCGGAGAAAAACCAGACCCAAACATTCTGGCAAGTGTTCTGGCAGCCAAGGCAACAGCTGGAGACTTCAGGCTGAGAGTTCTGGTGGGCAAAGAGAAGGGATTGATAGAAGACGGAAACCTGTATGGAGAGGAAGTTACGCAGAAAGAGTTGGACGAAATCATGGATGAGGCCATCGAAGCGGAGTATGTACGCAACAGAATATATCTAATAGTAAAAGATCAGCCCCTCTCAGTCAAGGGGCTTTCAAAGCGTTTGAATTTAGATTCTCGAACAGTGTTGCGCCACATAGTCGTGATGAGACAAAAGGGCCTTGTGACGATTGACAAAATCGATGGAACAACTCCGCTCTATACTGCTCTGGAGGTAGACAAATGAGCAAAGGCAAAGTGGGAGCAGTACTAGTCGTCGGCGGCGGAATCGCTGGAATTCAATCCTCTCTAGACCTAGCAGACTCAGGTTTCAAAGTATACTTGATGGATCAGTCACCCTGCATTGGAGGGACAATGACACAACTGGACAAGACTTTTCCCACAAACGATTGCGCGATGTGCATCTTGGCACCTAAGCTAGTTGGCGCTGGAAGGCACCCTAACATTCAGCTGGTGACCAACTCCGAGATGAGAGGAGTAAAAGGAGAAGCTGGGCATTTCGAAGTTACGATAAACAGAAGGGCCAGATACGTGAACGCTGAGAAGTGCACGGGTTGCGGGGTTTGCGCCCAAAAATGCCCCGTGGAAGCCATAGATGAATATAACCAAGGCTTAGGAGATAGAAGCGCGGTTTATGTTAAGTTTCCGCAGGCTGTGCCTCTAACTTTCATGATTGACAGGGACAAGTGTCTAGGATGTGGCACATGTCAGGAGGTATGCAAAGCAGACGCAATAGAGTATGACCAAAAGGGAGAAGACATTACATTAAGCGTTGGCTCAATTATACTAGCACCAGGCTTCGAAGAATTCGACCCAAGACTAAAGAGCGAATATGGTTATGGGCGATATCCAAACGTACTCTCAAGCATAGAGTTTGAACGCGTCTTGAGCGCTTCTGGACCCTACGGTGGAATCGTACTACGTCCTTATGATGGTGAGGTTCCACGCCGAGTGGCGTTTGTTCAATGTGTTGGCTCAAGAGACGCGAAACTCGGAAACAACTACTGCTCCTCAGCCTGTTGCATGTACGCCATCAAAGAAGCGGTTGTCGCCAAAGAACACAATCCAGGTCTCCAAGCCACCATTTTCTTCATGGACATACGTGCCTTCGGAAAAGAATTCGACGAATACTACACTCGGGCGCAAGAAGAATACGGAGTAGAGTTCATCAGATCCAGAATCTCTCACATTGAAGAGGTGCTAGAATCACGAAACCTCCTAGTGAGTTATGTTGATGAAGAAGGGCCAAAGGAGGAAGAATTTGATCTCGTGGTGTTGTCAGTTGGGATGCAGTCACCTCAAAGTGCAGAAGAGTTAGCCAACACTCTAGGCTTCAAATTGAACAAATACAACTTCTGCCACACAGAAACTTTTACACCGCTGGAAACTTCAAGGCCTGGAATATATGTTTGCGGCGCCTTCTCCGGTCCAAAGGATATTCCCGAGAGTGTTGCGCAAGCAAGTGGAGCCGCAGCCAGGGCGTCCAGCATGATTGCTCCAGAAAGATGGAAACTCACGGCGAAAAAGGAGTATCCACCAGAAACTGATATTTCTGAAGAGGAACCGCGCATAGGCGTTTTTGTTTGTCACTGCGGCATAAACATTGGTGGAGTAGTAAACGTTCCTGAGGTTGCCGAGTATGCTAAGACTTTGCCAAACGTGGTCTATGTAGAGCACAACTTGTACACTTGTTCACAGGACACTCAGAAAAGAATAAGAGAGATGATAAAGGAGCATCACCTGAACCGTGTAGTGGTAGCATCGTGCACCCCACGAACCCACGAACCTCTATTCAGAGAAACTATTCGAGAAGTCGGACTAAATATCTACTTGTTCGAAATGGCAAACATCCGAGATCAGTGCAGTTGGGTACACATGCACGCGCCAGAAGAAGCCACTGAAAAGGCAAAAGACTTGGTAAGATCAATCGTAGCCAAAGCCCGTCTGCTGACCCCATTGAAAAAACCCCTGATAGACATCACCCCAGTTGGCTTAGTTATTGGCGGCGGCTTGTCCGGAATGACTGCGGCATTGGAGTTAGCGAAACAGGGTTTCAAAGTTAATTTGGTAGAGAAGGAGAAGGAGCTCGGGGGACATCTAAGTCACATCCACTACGCGCTTGGGAGCGAAGATCCACAGGAACACCTGAGATCAATCGTCGAAGAAGTCACAGAAAACGACAAAATCCATGTCTACCTCAACGCAGAAATCGCTGACATCAAAGGATACATTGGAAATTTCAAGACAGTATTGACTCAAAATGGAGAACAAAAGGAGATTCAACACGGCGTTATCATAGTTGCAACAGGAGCAGCCGAATACGAGCCAACCGAGTACATGTACGGAAAAGACGAAAGAATACTGACACAACATCAACTAGAGGAAAGATTGAGCAAAAAAGAGTTCAACGCCAAAACGGTTACGATGATACAGTGCGTTGGAGCCAGAAATGAGGAACGCCCCAACTGTGCACGCATATGCTGCGCTTCTGCGGTCAAGAATGCGCTCAAAATCAAGGAGTTAAGCCCTGAAACAGACGTTTACATCCTGTACAAAGACGTTAGAACTTACGGCTTCCTTGAAGATTATTACCGTGAGGCTGCAGGCAAAGGAGTCATATTCATACGTTATAATGACGAATGCAAGCCTGAAGTCACTAAGAAAGACGGGGGCCTCAAAGTTGCTGTGACTGACCCGATTTTGAACGCAGAGTTTGAGATTCAATCCGATCTTGTGGTTTTGAGTGTGGCGACGATTCCAAATCCAGGTAATGAACCGATAGCGCAAATGCTGAAGGTTCCCCTTACTAAAGATGGATTCTTCCTAGAAGCTCACATGAAACTTCGTCCAGTCGACTTCGCAACTGGCGGCGTCTTCTTATGTGGGATGGCGCACTCACCTAAGTTAATCGATGAAAGCATTTCACAAGCATGCGGAGCAGCAGCCAGAGCAATCACGATTCTATCCAAACCTAAGCTGGAAATGGAAGGAGCAATTGCCGATGTTAACGAGGATTTATGTGGCGGATGTAAAATTTGTGAGTCCGTCTGCGCTTATAGTGCCATTGAAATGAAGGAAGTAGACGGAAAACTCAGGTCGAGTGTTAATGAAGCCTTATGTACAGGGTGTGGTGTTTGCGGTTCTTCTTGCCCCACAGGAGCGATAAGCATGCTGCATTTCACAGACGATGAAATACTCGCACAAGTTAGAGCAGCGTTAATGGAGGAAAAGAAACATGAGTGAATTCAAGCCGAGAATCGTAGGGTTCCTATGCAACTGGTGTGCCTACGCTGGAGCAGACTTAGCCGGAGTAAGTCGAATTCAATACCCTCCAACAGTTAGGATCATAAGAGTAATGTGTTCCGGAAGAATTGATCTAGCCTTCATCCTTGAAGCCTTCAAAGACGGAGCAGACGGAGTTCTAGTCGCCGGATGTCATCTTCCAAGTGACTGTCATTATCTTTCAGGGAACTTCAAAGCCTTTAGAAAAGTGTTGTTGTTAAAGAAACTCTTGCCCCAGTTCGGCATAGAACCCGAACGCCTCAGGGTTGAATGGATCTCTGCGTCAGAGGGAGATCGATTCGCAACCGTTATTAAGGACATGACAAAGGAAATAAAGAAACTCGGACCGAGCCCCTTAAGGGCTGGAGGAACATGCAATGGCTAAAATAGAGAAAACGCCAGAAACAAAGGCGAGTGAAAAAATGGTGGTCAAATCAAATGAAATGGACCCACGCTTCAAATACGAAATCAGCGAGATTCCTGGCGCAGAGAAGGTTATGCTATGCTTCCAGTGCGGCACGTGTACAGCCGACTGCCCAATCTCGCGATTCGACGAATTCTACAGACCCAGAAAACTTATCCGGATGACTCAACTGGGCTTGAAAGACAAGCTTCTTTCAAACGACGTCATCTGGCTTTGCTCCACCTGCTTCACGTGTATCGACCATTGTCCGCAAGACGTGGGAATCGCCAGCATTGTGCGGGCTCTTCGAAACCTAACCGTAGAAAGAGGACGCATGCCTGGCATCTATAAAGAGCAAGCTTCTAATATCCTCAAAACAGGCTACGCATACGTGATTTCGGACCTGCGGCTCAAAAAGAGGCAGGAGAAAGGGTTGCCCTCCTTACCGAAAGCTAACTTAGAAGGCGTCGCAAAACTTTTCGATGTTACAGGTTTTTCGAAGACGCTTGAAAAAGGGGAGGACGCGAAATGACAGAGTTGAAATACCTACTTTTCCTAGGATGCGTTATTCCTTACAGACTTCCTAGCTTCGAGATTTCCACTAGAAGAGTTCTTGATAAACTTGGTGTAGAATTGGTGGAGATGCCAGAGTTTAATTGCTGTGGATTTCCACTGGATCCAGTAAACCATGACATGATGCTCACCTTGGCAGCGCGAAACCTCTGTTTGGCAGAACAACAAAATTTGAACATCATTACCCTCTGCAATGGATGTTTCGGTATTCTAAACCATGTAAACAAAGAGCTTAAGGAAGACAAAAAAATCAAGGAGAAGGTTAACGGATACTTGAAGGAAATAGGCATGGAATTTAAGGGAACGATAACAGTTAAGCATCTCATTCATGTTCTCGCAGAAGATGTTGGCTTTGAAAAAATAAAAGAAACTGTTCAGAAGCCACTTAATCAACTTCGCGTGGCGCAGCACAGCGGGTGTCACGTCGTTCGTCCCGCAAAGTACATAGGCTTTGAAGACCCAGAAAATCCCACAACTCTCAAGAAACTAATTCAAGTGACGGGCGCAAAATGCTTGGACTACATGGATGAACCGGAGTGTTGCGGCGCACCAATAGTCGGTGTAAACGACAAAATTCCACTTCAGTTGGCTAGGGAAAAACTTGACCACATTAAGGCTGTAGGAGCACAGGCGATGATTACTTGTTGTCCGTATTGCCACATAATGTACGACCTCAACCAACCCAGAATAGAAAGAGCTTTCAACGAAAAATTTGGCATACCCGTGCTTCACTATCCACAGCTTTTAGGGCTGGCCATGGGCATCGCCCCAGAAGAACTAGCCTTAAAAGACCTTAGAGTAGATGCAACTAAAATTTTGAACATTTGTAGCTAGTGATCATATGGAAAAACTAAAATTTGCTTTCTATTGGGCCGCCAGTTGTGGCGGATGCGAAATAGCAGTGCTGGATATAAACGAAAAAATCTTGGATGTTGTTGCAAAAGCAGACGTAGTCTTCTGGCCCGTAGCCCTCGATATTAAGTACAAGGATGTTGAAGCTATGCCTGACAAGAGTATAGGTGTATGCTTCTTCAATGGGGCCATACGCAATTCTGAAAACGAGGAGATGGCCAAACTGCTTAGGCGAAAGGCAAAGGTGCTCGTTGCTTTCGGTTCATGTGCCCACGAAGGATGTATTCCTGGGCTGGCCAACTTGCATGACAGGAAAGAGATATTTCAGAGAGTCTACTGCGAAACTCCGTCAACGAAGAATCCAGATGGGGTAGTGCCGGTAAGTCCTGTTGAAGTTAAGGAAGGCAAGTTGCATAAGCCTGAGTTTTATGACACGGTGAAAACGCTTGACCAAACCGTTGAAGTAGACTATTATCTTCCTGGGTGTCCCCCACCAGTAGACTTGATAGTTAAGGCTCTTGACGCCATCTTTAATGGTGAGTTACCGTCCAAAGGCTCAGTGTTAGCACCAGTGAAGTCTGTCTGTGACGAATGTCCTCTAAAAAAAGAGGAGAAGAAGATTTCCAAGATATATCGAGTGTACGAGAAGGTGCCTGAGCCTGAGAAATGTCTTCTTGAACAAGGAATTATCTGCATGGGTCCTGCAACTCGAGCAGGCTGTGGTGCACAGTGTTTGAGTGTTAGTTATCCTTGCACTGGGTGTGGTGGTCCTTGTCCTAACGTGTTGGAGCAGGGGGCAGCTATGATGAGTGCTTTAGCATCTATTCTTGGCATCGACGAGGAGAAAGGAGCAGACTTCGACGCAGAGAAATTGATAAGCCAAATCAAGGATCCGGTTGGCACTTTCTACAAGTATTCATTACCACATTCTATTATCAGACGAAAGGTGATGAAGAAATGAAGCAAATATCCATCGACCCGATAACGAGGCTTGAAGGCCACGGTAAAATTGACATATTCTTAGACGATGCAGGGAACGTTGCGAACGCTTATATGATAATACCCGAGCTGAGAGGCTTCGAAAAGTTCTGTGAAGGAAGAAAAGCAGAAGACCTACCAATAATAACCACCAGAATATGTGGCGTCTGCCCAGTCGCCCACCATTTTGCGTCTACTAAAGCTTTGGACATGGCATTTAAAGTTGATCCGCCATCGACTGCCAAAAAGCTTAGAGAGCTCATGTATAGTGGCTACATTATCTACGATCACATACTGCACTTTTACTTCTTAGGAGGCCCAGACTTCGTTGTGGGCCCTGACGCGCCTGCCGCTGAAAGAAACATTTTAGGCGTGATTAAGAAAACTGGTTTGGACGTAGGTAAGGAAGTTATTAAACACAGAGCGTGTGGACAGAAGATAACTGCCATTCTAGGCGGTAAAGCTACGCATCCTGTTTGCGGGATTCCCGGAGGTATTTCAAGTTCATTAAGCGAGGAGAATAGACAAGAGATTGAGAAGATGGCAAAGTCGTGTGTGGAGTTTGCTAAGTTCAGTCTCAGCTTGTTCAATGATGTGGTTTTGAAGAATGAAGATTACGTGAACTTGATTAAAAGCGACATCTACACCATGAGAACCTATTACATGGGTCTCGTCGATGATGATAACAAAGTCAACTTTTATGATGGAAAAGTGCGAGTTGTAGACCCAGAAGGCAGAGAATTCATAAAGTTCAGTCCAAATGAGTATCTGGACATTGTTGAAGAGCATGTGGAGCCGTGGACTTACGTCAAATTCCCATACCTCAAGAAGGTCGGCTGGAAAGGTTTCGTAGATGGCGCTGAAAGCGGTGTCTATCGTGTTGGCCCTCTAGGGCGGCTTAACGCTTCTGACGGTATGTCAACGCCTTTGGCACAACAAGAGTTCAAGAGAATGTATGAGACGTTAGGTAAACCCGTGCATTCTACTTTGGCTTTTCATTGGGCGAGGCTGATTGAATTAATGAACGCTTCTGAGAAAGCGTTGGAGCTCAGTCAAGACCCAGAGATTACAAGCAAGGATGTGAGAAATCCAGTAGGTGTGCCGGGCGAGGGTGTGGGAATTGTGGAGGCGGCAAGAGGTACTCTAATCCATCATTACATTCTAGACGAAGATGCCTTAGTGAAGAAGGTTAACTTGATAGTAGCTACAACCAACAATTCTGCAGCCATTAACCTGTCTATTCGTGACGCTGCGAAGGGTTTGATAAAGAATGGTGTAGTTAATGATGGGTTGTTAAACAAGGTGGAGATGGCGTTTAGAGCATATGACCCTTGTATGGCTTGTGCTACGCATTTTGCTGTTGGTCAGATGCCTCTTGAAGTGAAAATATACGACGGTAATAAGAAGCTGCTAAAGACTCTGAGAAGATAACCTTCTGCATCTTTTCATTTTTTATGCTTGTACAAAGAGAACTGGCAAATGAAAAAGCAGCATGCAACAGACACAAGCGAACTTGAGGACAACTTGCAGAGTTGGCTTTCTGGTGCTCGAAGAGTAGTAGTCACAGGGATTGGAAACCCACTTAGAAAAGACGACTTTGTTGGAGTTGAGATTGTAAGAAATCTACGTGGAAAAGTTTCACAGCTTGTTTACTTGGTAGAATGTGAAACCGTTCCTGAGAGCTTTATAGGGCCGATAACCAAGTTCAAACCCACACACATACTGCTCATCGACGCGGGTATTCTAAGTCAAAAGTTTGGTTCCTCAAAACTCATAGAGCCAGACCAGATGGCAACCGAGACAGCAATATCAACCCATGCCTTACCTCTCCAAATATTTTGCAAGTACCTCGCAAAAACAACAGGCGCTAAAATGGCGCTCCTCGTAATACAGCCAAAGGACACAAGCTTCGGAGAAGGACTGACCACAGAACTAAAGAAGGCGGCGAAACATTTGACTGATATTCTGTCAAAGTCTCTTCCTTAAAGATGGCGTGTTCTGTCAACTCTTCGAGGCTCAGAAATTGACTAAGCACCGGTTTCAACTATTGGAGTTTAGCAAACCACTGCTTTCCCGCCCATGTTTGATTTAACATTTTACCTCTTTTTTTGTATATAAGGCGAAAAAGGAGAACGATTCGAACCAATTTTCCTCAAAAAAGGTCTTTTTATCCATCTTTTTTGAGCCGAAATGCATAAATACACATCATAGTGCCTTTAGAGAAAAATGGAGGACAAAACCATGCGCAGCTATTCACAGGAAGAAGAGGAAGAAGAGGAAGAGGAAGAAGAAGAGGAATGGTGAAAGTAATGGCGAAGGGCAAGAAAAAAGGAAAGAAGCAAAAAAAGAGAAAGGAAGAATAGCAAACCACTTGAAACTTCTTTTTCCCATTTTCCCCTTTTTTAAGAGAGAAAGCGGCCGATAACCTCTTGCTTTTTCTTCTGGTTCTTTCAGTTTAAACTCATGCAGTTGTACAAGCCCCGAAGACTGATGGAACTGACCGATAAAAAAACCTTTAAGAAACGTAAGTTTATGATGTTTGATCACTCTTTGGGAACGCAAGGAGCTAAAGAAATAGTGTTAGAGCTTGGCATGCTTGGTTCATGCTTGGTTCCAGAAACCAGCAGAGACATATCTACGGGCACCATCTACCCCGATGACGCGTTTTCCGAAGAGCGGAGGAGACACAAGATGGGAGATAGTGAGTGCGATGACGGTTCACAACATAACCAACGAAATAGTTGTGCGAATCAACAGGGGAAGTACGGCATCCGCCCAGAGAGTTCAGCGAAACGTGTTCCGAAGCCTCCCAAACATTCATCTAGATAGATTCCCTCAAACATTCAAACAATCCATTTTTTCATTGGCATTCAATTTAGGCGCAATTCTCGCCGGAACACTACTCGCCATCTACTTTGGCATATTTTCCCTTGCTCCATGGACACTTGCCGTATATCCAGGCATCCTAAGTATGAGAGGAGTCATAGGTGGTTTATTCAGCGGTCGCCTTAGCACAGGCTTACACATAGGAACCGTGAGAGTTGGCTTCACCAAAAACACGAAAAATTTCTACACGCTGTGGCGGGCCACCATTGTACTGACGCTTGAAAGTAGCATTATGCTCGGGATAGTTGCTTCGCTGTTTGGAATGTTTTTTGGGGGAATCAATTTTATGGATTCTGCTGCTATTTTAGGTGTTGTTATTGCGACCATGGCGTTGTCACTTGTACTCATTTCTCCGATTACGGTGGCTGTTTCGGTTTTGTCTTTTAGGCGTGGTTTGGACCCTGATGTGACCGTATATCCAGTTATTTCCACTGTGGCTGACATTGTTGTTACCGCATGCTACATTTTGGTACTAAATGCCTTCTTTTCGTTAAGCTATACTGGATATTATTTAATTGGAGTTTTCAACCTCATTTTTCTGTGTCTCGTGTTGGTTATTTTGTCTAAAGATGTTAGGGAAGAAGAATTTGCCAAAACAATCAAAGAATCCTTTCTTACTATAGCTCTAGTGGCTCTCATTGTAAACGTTACAGGTTCTTTTCTCGCTAGAATTACTGAAGTTGTTGGCAGTAGGCCGGAGATATACATTGTTTACCCTGCGTTGATCGATACTATCGGAAGCGTAGGGTCCATTGTGGGTTCAACCGCCACTACAAAACTGGTTTTGGGAACGCTCAAGTCGTCTTTTTCATCAATTAAGCAGCATTTAAATGAGATAGGTGGTGCGTGGGCGGCGTCGCTTGTGATGTTTACGCTTTACTCTGTAATTTCATGTGTCACGCAAGGGATGCCCGTATTGAAGCTCTTAAGATTCACAGCGCTACTTTTTGCCACAAACATCTTGGCTGCCTTGTCCATGGTCATTATCGCCTATGCTGTAGGGATACTTACATACAGAAAAGGATGGGACCCAGATAACTTCGTGATTCCCATTGAAAGCTCGTTGGCTGACACAATAACAACTATCTCCCTTCTCGCAGCTCTTAATGTAATAGGCTGGTAACCCAAGCGCTAATGAAACTACACAAAAAAGATTATAGTACCCATCTCTTCATTGTATCGCATGCCTTTGACACCTTTTCATCTGGGCCCTGGGTTGTTGATTGGGCTGTTACTCCTTAGTTACATCGATTTCACCACATTCTTGGTTGCCAGCGTCATCGCTGATGTGGAACCGATTATAGTCATAATCTTTGACCTAGACTATCCGCTTCACGGCTTCTTTCATTCTTTATTAGGAGGAACCATCGTTGCATTTCTTCTGGCTGCAGTGATGAGCAAAGCTAGAGAATCTCTTTCGCCTTTGTTGTCGTTTTTCAAGCTTGAACAGAAATCAACGTTCAAGAATATCCTACTAGCCTCCTTGACTGGCATCTACATTCATATACTACTCGATTCACGGATACATAGGGACATCCGACCGTTCTACCCAATGGATTTCAATCCCTTCTTAAGCAGTAGCACACTAGACGGATGGGATGTGCACGTGCTGTGTGTTTGGTGCTTTGTGGGAGCAGCAGCCATCTACTTAATCAGACTGTTTCTAATCTGGAGAAGAACTACGAAGTAACGCTTGAGCAAGAGCAGGAATGTGCGTCGAAACAGAGAATGTTATATTCCTATCGTGTTGTTGTCGAGATTTCGTGCGCATGATCGGCCAGAGCCGGGTAGCCTAGTAGCCTACAGGCCTGTGGAGCCTGGCGCCCGGGTTCAAATCCTGGCCCCGGCCCTCAACTCGCGCTGGACTGTTCAGGCCGGTTTCTGGTTTCGGTCCCTTTAGCCGTCTTATTGCATCCAGCAGGGTGTTCTCGGACACCTTGCTGATGTTTAGCCCGACTTGCTTCGCGGTTCGCACTATTTCTTGGTCCAAGTAAAGGCAGGTTGAGACTTTGCTTCCCATCTTCCCACTTGCTCCCACATGATTTCATGTGCGTTGGGCTATTTATTGCTCCCTAAGGGAAAGCTCGAGGCAGTTGCGTTTGCGATATACTTGAGTACGCGGAAGCATACGCATAAGACTTAACAGCATATGAATCTAACTCTGTGGAGGTGTAATCATGAAGGGGAAAACTGGCAGAATAACTCGCCTTTGGCTAACCATGATCCGTGTTTCAGATATGGACAACGCCTTGCGTTTCTACAATGAAACTCTTGGCTTGCCCATAGCCCTTGACGCTAGAATGTTTAACCATGCGGAAGTTGGTCCAGATGAGCCATTGGCTAAGATCGGCTTGTATGCGACTGGTAAGAAATCTAGGAGGAAAAAGCGAACTGGGATAGTTTTCGATACAGACGACATCTATGCACTCCATGAACGGCTCAAAAGGCAAGGGGTTAGATTCACTCTCAAGCCTACCAAGATGCCATGGGGTGGCATAGTTGCTGACTTCTTGGACCCTGATAACAATGAACTTGAGGTCGTTCAAGACCCGGAACACTACAAAAAGACGCATGCACATCAATAACCATGCCTACATGCGCCCTACCCACGGCACATGCGCATGCATTCTGACTATTTTATAGAGTTTCACAAAGAACATAAGCGCGCGCACAAATCCAGTAGGTTGACCCATTAGGATCTGGCATACGTGCTTAACATGGCAAAATTAATTAGGAATCCGAGTTAAGAAAGGTCGGTGGTCTTGTGGTAGA
>JAOUJL010000104.1 GCA_029883255.1 Candidatus Bathyarchaeota archaeon
AGCGCCACGACCTTCAGACAGTTGGTGTTTTCAGCATTTTTCTAGTTTCCTCTTCGTTGAAGAAGTCTATCCAGCATGTTCCAAGCGCTTCGCCAGTAGCGGCGAGCACCATGTTCTCAATAGCGATTCAAGTGCTAATGGTGAACGAGCGCGGAGAAGCCTTATGATCGCCACATCCAACAATAGCCATAGGCGCCTCCGCTAAAAAAGACCAAACCTACACCCCTTGGCGATCTTCCTTCTCTTATTCGGATCTGTCACTACGATAAAGAGCCAAGGCTGAATGCCTCCAGCCGAAGGATTCAGTGTAGCTGCGTCCAAAACCTTTCTAAGCTTCGCGACTGAAACCGGTGAAGACTCATACGTCTAACTGATTTC
The DNA here is from genome assembly GCA_029883255.1 of Candidatus Bathyarchaeota archaeon. The sequence goes on from JAOUJL010000104.1 coordinate 379, forward strand.
CTCCTCTGATTAGCTTCGAAAACGTTCAGCCATGATTCCCTCAATCTTAACTAATAATAGAGAAAGTAAACATTTACCCTACAGTCTTGCAGAGGAACTAAAATGATGTTGATTGTCTGTAGAATGCTATTCGTGTGCGGTAGGTAATCTCGATGATCGTTAAAGAAATCTACGCAAAAGCTATCTTATCCAAATCAAAAATTTCTGATTACACGATCAATCCATACATCGGTTGTGAACACGGCTGCACCTACTGTTATGCACGATTTATGAAAAGATTCACTGGTCACAAGGAAGAGTGGGGCAGATTCGTAGACGTGAAGATAAACGCAGCAAGCTTACTGCAACGTGAGATAAAGAAAAAACGAATTGGGAGAGTATGGATAAGTGGAGTGTGCGATCCATACCAGCCACTTGAGAAGAAATATGAACTGACCAGAAGATGCCTCGAAATCTTATCGAATTATAACTGGCCTGTTACAGTGCAAACAAAATCTCCTCTTGTGCTACGCGACATGGACTTACTGAGAAAGTTTAACAACATCGAAGCCGGACTTACAATCACCACAGCTGACGACAAAATCAGAAAAATTTTCGAACCCGACTCACCAACGATCAAAGAAAGAATTGAAGCAATAGAGAAACTACATTTAGTAGGCATCAAAACCTACGCGATGACAGCACCTATGCTCCCAAAAGCAGAAGACCTACCAATCCAACTACGCGGAAAAGCAGATTATATCCTGATCGACAGAATGAACTATCACCACGCAGACTGGGTATACAGAAAACATAAGCTAGAATACGCGATGACGCCAAATTTCTTTACACAAAAGAAAACAGAACTTGCTAACGCATGCAGAAAAGAAGAGATACCTTGTCAAATACTATTTTGATGCTCACACGCGTACATGGGTATCTATGCGGATGCTTTTGACTTACTACGGATTTTTAGACTGAAATCTTTTCTTAAAATTTCTAAATGCTCAACAAACATATATTTAAATCGACATGCCACGATTTTTAGTGGACAACATGAGTTTCAATGAAGTCATCGAACAAATTTTGTCGTCCAGACCAGCCCTTACGCGCGGAGAAGTCTTAAAGATGATTGAGAAGAAAAAAAGGGATGCAATGGGATTTTTCACGAATGAAGTTGCAGCGCGACTTGTCGCCTTAGAGTTAGGGTTGGAGATTCGACATGAGCCTTTTCAATCTGAAGCCCTGGTCCGAGACCTTGTTTCAGGGTTAAGAGACGTAACAGTAACCGGACGTGTGATAGCTGTTTATCCTACCAAGACTTTCATGCGTTCAGATTGGACAGAAGGCAGAGTTGCGCATTTACTCATCGCGGGCAAAACTGGGACATTGAAGGTTGTTCTTTGGGATAAAAAGGCGAGCCTCATAGAGGCTGGAAACGTGGAACAGGAGCAGATAGTAAGGGTTTCACATGGATATGTGCGGGAGGGGCGAAGTGGAAAGCTTGAGTTACACGTGGGCTTGCGGGGAAGTATTCAAACTCTTCCTTCTGATGCTTTAGAGAATGAACATGCATTAATCAATGATTTTCACGAAGAAACAAAAAAGGTTGCTGAGGTGAAAGAGGAGGATGGCCCCATCACTGTTGAAGGAACTGTGGTAACTACACCAATAACAAGGGATGTTGTCACATCTCGAGGTGAGACGATTGCAGTTTCCTCTTTTGAACTGGAGGATGATACGGGAAAAATTCGGGTTTCTGCGTGGAGAACACTTGTGAATATTGTAAAGAATCTAACACCGGGAACTTGGATCAAAATAAAAAACGTGTATGTAAGAAAGGGCTTTTCCGATCAGTTAGAACTTACTTCACGTATGTTGACTTCTATAGAAATTCAATCTAAACCAGAAGAGTGAAACCTTTATCTCTACGTACTGTCTATAATGTGCTCTTCCTACTTGGTGAAAAACATGAATAAGAATCAGATATCACTTCCCGTGGATGAGTTACCCAAAAAATGGTACAATATTGTACCAGATTTGCCCGAGTCACTTCCGCCTCCAAAGGAACCGAAGGAAGGCCCGTCTCGCCTTGAATTTCTATCAAGAACCATGATAAAAGAATGTCTGAAACAAGAGTCTTCAAGTCAACGATGGATTCCAATACCGGAAGAGGTTAGAGAGCTCTACATTCAAATGGGCAGGCCAAGACCGTTGCACCGTGCTAGAAAACTTGAAAAGCATCTTGGATTGAAAAAGACGAGAATATACTATAAGAGAGAGGACTTGTCTCCTACAGGGTCCCACAAGACCAATACCGCCATCGTTCAAGCATATTTTGCAGCAAAAGAGGGGAAAAATACGCTTGTCACTGAAACTGGAGCGGGTCAATGGGGAACCGCTTTGTCATATGCTGCTAGATTAATGGATATGGACTGCGTAGTCTTCTGGGTCAGGTCGGTGTATGACTGGAAAACCGATCGTAAAACTCTCATGAAACTTTATGGATCTACAGTATATGCATCACCAAGCAAACAAACCAGTATTGGAAGAGAAATTCTTGCAAGGAATCCTAACCATCAAGGCTCCTTGGGTATCGCGGTCTCCGAAGGATTAGAGTATACTGAGAAACATGAGGGAACTGTTTACTGCCTCGGCTCCGTCCTGAATCACGTCCTCATGCACCAAAGCGTCATCGGCCTTGAAACCATAAAGCAGTTTGAAATGATTGATGATGAACCAGATTTGATCGTTGGTTGTCTCGGTGGTGGCTCCAACTTCGGAGGCATCGCCTTACCGTTTGCCGGAGAGGTCTTGAGGAAAAAGCGTGAATGTAACTTTCTTGCGTCACAATCAGTAGCAGCTCCAAACCTCGTTCGGGGGCAATACAAGTATGACTTCGCAGATGTAGCCGAACATACTCCACTCCTAAAAATGTATACGATTGGGCATAAGACAGAGATGTCTCCTATCAAAGCAGACGGGTTACGATACCATGGTGCCGCCCCCATCATAAGCCTACTTCGACACCATGGAATTGTAAAGGCAACAGCTTACCCAAGAGATGAAAAAGCAACGTTTGAGGCGGCAAAAATCTTCCTACAAAGCGAGGGATGGCTTATAGCCCCTGAATCCAGTTACGCTGTTAGAGCAACCATTGATGAAGCTTTGAGAAATGAAAAAACTGGCGAGGAGAAAGTCATCTGCATGAACATCAGTGGCCACGGGTTTTTGGACATTCTAGCCTATCAAGAAATAATTCTTGGTGAAAAATAGTTCTCTATTCTTTTTCAACTTCTTTGGTAACGTCTTCAATGATTTCCATGCCTGCGTCAACGAGTTCTCTTGTTATGGTAAGTGGAGGAGCTATTCTGATCGTTGATTTGCCACATGTTATGATGGCGATTCCGCGTTTCCAGCATCGCATCATGATTTCTTTTGTTTTGTCTGCTGCAGGCTTTTTGGTTTTTTTGTCTTCAACAATCTCGGCGCCGATCATCAGTCCTTTTCCTCGGATGTCTCCGACAATGTCGCAGTCTTCCTTGAAGTCATTCAGTCGTTTCATGATGTGATTGCCTTGTTTTGCAGCGTTTTCAAGGAGTTTCTCCTCTTTGATCACGTCGATGACTGCAAGGGATGCGACACAGGCTAGGGGGTTTCCGCCAAAAGTGCTGGCGTGTGAGCCTGCTTCCCAATCCATGAATTGAGCTCGGGCTACTGTTGCGCCTAGTGGCAGTCCTGATGCGAGGGCTTTGGCTGAACAAATCACGTCTGGTTCAATTTTCCAGTGTTCTATGGCGAACCATCGTCCAGTTCGGCCTATTCCTGCTTGAATCTCGTCATCGATCATTATGAAGTCGTATTTGTCTGCTATTTTTTTGAGGCGTTGAAAGTATTCGGGGGGTGGGGTTACGTATCCGCCTTCGCCTTGGATGGGTTCAAAGATGATTGCAGCGACTTCTTCGGGTGGTACGTATTTTTGGAGGATGTATTCGTCGATGAAGTCTACGCACCAGTAGTTGCAGTTTGGGTAGGATAGTTTGAAGGGGCATCGGTAGCAGTAGGGGTAAGGTATGTGGGTTACTCCGGGGATTAGGGGGAAGAAGTTTCTTCTTTGGACGGGTTTGCTTGCTGTGAAAGATAGTGCTCCTAGTGTTCGTCCGTGGAAGGCTCCAATGAAAGCGAGGAATTGATGTTTGCGTGTGTGCCATTTTGATAGTTTGACTGCTGCTTCTATTGCTTCTGTTCCGCTGTTTCCAAAGTATACTTTTTTCTCGAATTGTCCTGGGGTGATTTCGGATAGTTTTTCAGCTAGGTTTACAACTTCTCTGTAGAAGAAGTCTGTGTTTGAGTAGTGTAAGAATCTGTCGCATTGTTTCTTTATTGCGTCAGTGACCTTGGTGTGGTTGTGCCCGACGTTTAGGCATACTAGGCCGGAGTTGAAGTCTATGTATTCGTTTCCATCTACGTCCTTTAGTATGCAGCCTTTCCCGGATTCGATGACTAGTGGGTAGAAACGGCCGTAGGAGGGTGAAATTAGTGTTTCGTCTTTTTTCACAAGTTTTCTTGCGTTCGGACCTGGTGGAGGGACAATAATTTTTGGGTAATCGCTCATTGTTTCTCACCGTAAGAGATTATGTGTTTAGAAAAAGGGATTTTTATAGGTATCTGTGTGTTTGTCTTGGCTGACCGGATCTGACGTATCAGATTATGAGCCAATTGTTCGTTGGGAACCTGAATTCGTTTGAAGAAGTCGTTTGGATTAGGCTTTGACTATTACTATTTCGATTGTTGAAACGTTTCTTGTTCCGCCTTCTTCTCGTGCTATTTCTTCGGTTCCTATGGTGATTTTGCTGACTTTAGAGTCCTTTACGAATCTGCGTTTGGCTATCTCGGCCACGTCGACTGCGGTTGTTATTGATCGCCCCCTTGCTTTCAATGTAACTTCTTTGATGTTGGAGTTGCCGAAGCTTGTCATGAGTGCTAGTACGTAACTCATGGGGGGTTTTCTTCCGATGTAGACGACGTTCTCGGCTCTAGCTGTTCTTGGTGCTTCCTTTTTTTCAGGTTCTGCGGGTTTTGTCTCTTTTTCCGGTTTTTTCTGCTTTTTT
>JAOUJL010000013.1 GCA_029883255.1 Candidatus Bathyarchaeota archaeon
GGCCAGACGAGAATGATGATTACGAGGATTACTACAATGATTATTGGTATTGTTGGGTCTACCGCTAGCCAGCCTATGTAAGATATTCGATATAGGACTCGACCGTGGACGTTTTGTTCCGGTGTCCAGTAGGGTTCTTCGGTTGGGTTGGCGTCTCCTTTTGTTTTAACTTGGATTGTTCCGTTTGGTAGGGTTTGTGTTTTTGTTACTCTGTGGATTGTGCGAGTTCCTTGTGGAGAGCTGAATACTACTATGTCTCCTGCTTGGATGTTGCTGGCTGGGGTTCCTTGTGTTATTATTAGGTCTCCAACTTGTAGGGCTGGACTCATGCTTCCTGAAGCAACTGTAACGAAAGGTGTTTTGGTGGCCAAGAGTATTTGGAGACCGAAATAGATGGCAACGACTGAAACTAAGCTGATGAGTATTGTGAGGATGTTTATGACAAGTTTTCGGCGGTTAAGTTTATGCCTCATTGGTATGCGCCATTTTTACTCTTCTAGGCCGTATCTTTTTCGACGGATTCTTGGTTCCGCTATAATAAAGTCGAAAAAGATGTGTATGGTTGGACCGTTAAAGAGACAGGCAGACAGGGGAAAGGAGCCCAATTCTCCATGACTATACCTCAAATGAACAAGAATGGAGAAACAAACTATCGAATTGCGTCACCCTAACGACTAGCTTAAGCTCAAGATTGTTATGCGAAAGTGTTTTCTTCATTCAATAGACGATTCTTTCCTTAAATTTTTAATGCAACCTAAACCAATGTGATAGTGATGAGGTTGGTGAGATTCTCTGGGCGCGCGCTAAGGCGATTCCGGAAATACCTGTCCTTTGCTTTAACTTTGATTGTGGCATTACTAGTGGCGTGTATTATCTACTATCAAATTTCCCCTCGCACTACAATCCCTCCAAGTCCAGTCAAAGTTTCTGATACAACAAAGAACGGTAGGATTTTTCGAGACGAAATATGGTCTGGGACAATAATAGTGACAGGTGACATTTATGTTCCTGAAGGGGTCACCTTAACAATAGAACCAGGAACGATAGTATACATGACCGCTCACAACGATGACCAGCACACAGGTGAAGAGCATGTTAAAGATGAACTTACATGGGACCCAGAAAGTGAAGTTTGGAAAGATTTGTCTGCGACTAAAGAGTACACGCAATCTCACATATCTTGGAGTATAGAAGGAACAATAAATGCTGTCGGAACACTAGATAAAATGATTATTTTCACATCCAATAGTAGTTTTCCCGCACATCTTGATTGGGATCATTTTGTAATTGAACCTAAGGGTAGTGGCACGTTAAAGTACTGCATATTCGAGTGGATGCATGCTGGACCAGCTTTGCAGAGTACAGATTCAGCCATATCTCAATGCATTGTGAGGCACATCTTTTGGGGAGGGATTCACGCTTACGGCGCATCCCCAGTCATAGAGAACAATTTGATAGAGGACATAGGTCATGAAGGAATCGACACGCTACGTTCCAGCGCAAAGATAAGACATAATGTGATTAAAGGTACGAGAACGGGAGGAATCGTAACCGATATGCAGGTTATGATGGAACCCCATCGACCATCGAAAACAACACATTGATAAATTCAGGTCCAATACACCTCCAAATGTATTCGAATGCAATAATAAGCAACAACAAGCTGATTCAGGGAAAGCATGAAGACGATCCAAAACCGATAACTTATATGGGGTATACACTTGACAAGGGTAGCGGAACTACTGGTATTCTGCTTATGGACGAAGTCAATGTGACAATCGTCAATAACATTCTTTCTGGTGGTTTTGGGATTCATTACAACAATGTTACAAAAACCTTTGCAATACAGGATGGCATTCATGGTGCTGTTGCTGAAGGGCCAGTGCATGTAGAAATCAAAGACAATATCTTCAATGGCAGCGGGGGAATTAACTACCTAGATGAATCTGGCAAGAGATGGAAAAACATTGAAATATCAGGCAACATGTTCTACAATGTTTCCAGCAGCTTGTCACTCGAAAATGCTGGACTAGATAATATTATAGTTTTTCCACCATTTATCTGCGATTTTGAAAGTGGGAGTACCGGATGGATATTAGGACAAGAATGGGGCATTGAACGGGAAGATGATAATGCTGTTTTGGATGGGTCGACACACTCTTGGGCAATAGCCGGCAGTATCTCATGGAGTGATTATAATTTCACAACAAGGTTCAAGATGATTAATGGTACGGCGCATATAACCTTTCGATTAAGTGATAATGGAAGATACTATTTAGGGATCAGAGAAAATTATGCCTACTTTGCCAAGGAAAAACCACTTGGTAGTCATTTTATAATAGAAGAGATTTTTACAACAATTGAGTCAGATACATGGCATGCCTTAAGACTTCAAATAAACGAAAACAATATTCAGATATTCCTTGATGATGCACCTCTTGTTGTATATGCCGATGACGATCCATTACTATACGGGTCGATCGGTTTCGAAACACAGGATAATTCACATTTTCACTTTGACGACATCAACGTCATCGTAATTCCAAAACATACTTGATGTTTTTACCGGATAGGAGGCTCTCATAAAAAATATCTCACGCGCGCGCTTGTGTAAATTTCTAGTGCCATGGGAATCGATGCGCCCAGAGCTGTGAAATAGCCAGTAGTCGTTCCTATGAGAGCTCCCTTCAGATCGTCCCTGTTATCGTTTATGTTTTTGGCGCGCGCGCCAAGGTATTGGTTTAAGCATTTAAGCGTTAAAGATAGGGATCCAGAAACGCAAACGATTAGAGCGATGTTGCATTCGGACTCTCGTGTCCCATCAACATAGTCTTGTTGTGAGGTTTAGACGAGAATTTTTAGGAGCGCATACGCACGCATCAGGACAGCTCATGTGGCGCGCGCCGCTGTTTTGTTGCAGTTGCTATCTTCCTTTGATCGGAGCACCGCAGTTTGTACACTTGTCAGTAGTTGGATCATTCAACGTTTCGCAATTGGGGCAGGGTATTTTTACTACGATTTTTTCCGTCACTTTTTCTGTCACTTTTTGTGTCGGTCTTTCCCTTTCATATCCAGGCATGTACACTTCGGTCTCATCGATATGGAAGACTATTTCTTTCCTTTGCCGTAGTTCTGATAGCACCTTCACGATCTCACCTTGTGATATTCCTACTTTGGTGGCCAATTCAGGCAGTGATGTTCTACCGCAAAGCTTCAAATAACCGAGTATTCTGTTTTCTGTACCAACTTTCTTTTTCAAGTCGTAATCATGGATGTATCGACCGACTGCAATTACCACGCCACCTAGGATGAACGCTACCGCTAACTTATAAAACTCTTCACCGTTAGTCCCCCACAATACTTGTCTGAAGATTATTCCGATCTCGTCGATTGTGTTCGAGTTCATGGACCCTTGGATCAGAGGTATGATAATCCATAGTAAAAGGACGAGTGCCACAAATATCCATCCTACCCATCTTATGATTTTTCCAACATGGTCAAGTAGTCCCGTTTTCCATCCCTCTATATGAAAATTTTTTCATTCCACACTAGTTATTGGGAGAATGGTTGAAAGGCAACGTCGGGAAAGTTTGAATCCTCTTCTTTTTCAGCTACCATTCTTCTAGGAATTCAAGGGATCGTTTCACCAAATATGGTTTGTGAAAAAATCTTCTAGCAGATTCGCATAGAAAGATCTTTCAGAACAAAAGTCTAGCCCTAGAGTTCACGTCAGAATAGTCTTCTAAATGTGCTAGCGACAAGAGAAAGCGCGCGCTATTTTTAGAAAGGAAGTTTCGTGTCTTTTGGGGCGTGAGCTGTTGGTTCTTGCAGTAATCGCTGGCTGCACTCTTCAAGTTCTTTTTCAAGCCATTCCACTTGTTTCTCAAGTTTTCCCTTGTCTTTTGAAAGCTTTTCATTCTCGCTTCTCAGACTAATGTTTTCCGTGGAAAAAGACGAAACCTGCTTTCTTACGTCTCCTAATTCTTTCTCAAGCCTTGTCACTTCTTCCTTAGGAGCCAGCTCTTCATGGAGATATTCAAGGAGGACGTCCGCTATTATTTTTCTTACGGCTTCTTCATAGTGGGGTTTGCGTGAAAGTGACTCTGGGGCTTTGCCACTGGCGATTTGTTTGAGCCAGTAGGCATAGTTATAAAGGGCATCCACATCAGTGAGTTTGGATTTCAGTATTGAAGTTAAGCAGTGGGTCAAGCGAAGTTTGTTGCTTTTTCTGTTGGCTTCTGCATCTAATCTTTTGTTTTCCTCTTGTAACTCTTGCTTGGTTGCTTTCAAACTTACGATTTCGCCTCGAAGTTGATCGCGTGCTTCTCGAAATTCGAGACCCTCTTTCTTTAGGCTTTCAACTACAGGCTCTAGACTTTTCTTTTCATCTTTGAGGTCAAGAATTTCCCATTTGAGATTTTTTGCTTCTGCAGTTCTTTCGAGGAAAACCTTCGCATTGCCTCTGCAGACCTGAATTTCCTTGAGAAACTTTGGAATTTTAGATGTCTCTTCAACGGTATACTCATATTCACTTAGCGTTTTCTTGAGGGCGGAGGCGTAAGGTATCTCCTTTCTGACCAGATTGTTGATTTTTAGTTCCTGTTCAAGGTCGTCCCTATCATGTTTTTTCTTCTTCTTTAGCTTAGTGATTTCTCCTCGCAGTTTCGATATTTCCTCTTTGAGCGTGGTTCTTCTCTTCGCCATGATTGAAAGTTCTTTGGGCAGTTCCTCGTATGTTTTGCCAGTTCTCTCTTCCAGCTGATAGAATTCGGTTGCTTTGGAAGCAAAGTCTGCAAAAACGTGCTGGTATTTATCGCACATTTTCAAAAAGCTCTTCAATTGGCTTGGCTTCAGATCGCGGGCCTTCATGAACCTGTATAATCTGGTGGCTGAGAGAAGATTTGGTACTGAAACTTTTGTTTTTCTAGCTTCTTGTGCTAACTCCAAAAGGTGATCCACTGTGTCTTGAATGTTGTATTTAGCAGCTGCTTTTTCTATCGAGACTTCTTCCGCAGCCCCTATAAACTCTTCAAGATACTTGTGAGCGCTGCTGGTTGAAACGCCCATTTCTCCAGCTGTTTTTCGAAAAGAGTTGCCGGAAAAAAGTAAATCGATAATTCTGTTTATCTTCGCTTTCGATAAAGCTCTCATGGCTTACCCTCTCAATATGTCAAGCTAAACTTCAAGTTTGAAAGACAAAAACTTTGGGGTATGCAAAAAGCCGCGTGCGCCTCCAGAAAAACCCTGATAAGCTTCGTAATCTTGACTAGGGGTCGGACAGCAACCAGCTCTTTTCGCCGGCAGAATGGCTGTCGACGCTTCAATGTGCGAGTTTGGGTTGTTCGAATCGTTCGCATTGTCTGAGTTGTTCGAATTGTTCGAATAGCTGGGTTTCTTAGGACAAGAAGGTAGGACTGCTGATGCTTTGTGGTTATGGAAAAATGATGTTGGTCTCCCTTTAGTTTCTGGAGGGAGTTTCACTTAGATCCAAAAAGTGATTTTAATGAAATTTTGTGAAAGCGCGCGCATGGCGAATGAAGGTGTGATTCGCACAACCAGCTTGTAGCCTGAGCGATAATATCTTTTTGAAATAGTAGTTCATATGAGTTAACTGATTTGCCTTGGGGTTTGGCTTACCTGTACGACTAGCACGCGCACTCGCTCCTCTGTTAGATTGAAAAGGAAGAAACTGGGCGGGATGGGGCTTTATGGCGTCACAGAGAACGTTGCAAAATCGCCAGCCGTGTGTGTAGCGTCCAGGTATGTGTAGGTGTAGAAGACGGTCAACTGCCACGTGCCCGCCTTAGCGCGCGCGCGCGCGACATCAAAGGAAGAACAATAAAAGAAAGGGAAGATCCTTGATAGAAAAGTCAAAAGGTTAACAGAAAGAGAAGAAGAGAAAAGAAAGAGAAATACAGCGGAGAGGAAAAAGAGAGAACGCTCGCGCTCACGCCTGCGTGTTTACGTTTTTTGCTCTTGGTTTTCTTTTTGCATAGTAGATTGTTGTTATCATGAGTGCCAATGTGGTTGCTACGAGCACAATGGCTGCGGCGGTGAGTATGACCGTTAGGTCTCTGATGGTGATGATTTCGCTAATGGTTGCTTCTAGTTGGTTGTGGCTTGCTTGAAGTTCGCTGGTTGACTCTTGTAGTGTGTTGTAGAACTCTTGTAGTGAATTGTATAGCGAGTTCAGTTGGTCGTAGGATGATTGGAGATGATCTAAATCTGACAGGAGGTTATTATACCTGCTGTTGAAGTCTGAGGAGAGATTGTTGTACTTGTTCTGAAGTGAAGACGAGTTTTCTTGAAGCGCAAAATACTCCACCAACAGTTGTTGATACATGGTGTTTAGTGCGCTGTAGTTGCCTAGAAGAAGATCATATTGTTTTACGAGTTCTTGGTACGCCGACTCTAAATGCAGCATTTTTGGGACTATTGCAACTTCGTAGTTGCCGTGGACATATGTGAAGTACAAGAATGTGTGAGTGCCATTGGAAATGGGCAGTTCACCCGAGCTTATTGCGTCGTTATTGATCAGCACGGTGTAAGGGCCTTCTATGAGACGGATTGGAATTGTGATCCTGCAGAAGCCGATTGCACCACCGGCTCCAGTGAGCGCGAAGCTGATTTCTCTGGCTTCGTAGTTCCATTGGAAATTCGTGATTGCCGAGTTGCAGATTGTAGTGAAGTGATGGATCTCTTCTCCCCAGGGGACATCAAAATCGGTATATGGACCCATGAGGGGATACGTATCCGAGTTGTTTGCATCTAATGCGTGTGGAGAGTCGCCTATTCCATCAATGCCTGGAACATCTTGATCTGGGCCATGATGATCATCAAGGCCAGCGTAGTCGCTCCAGTGGTTTCCTCCGGAAGGATAACCACTGTGCCAAACAATGTTGTTGCCGGGCTGCGAGAGAACCACTTGCTGCGTGTTGTTGACGAGGCTATTGTGATATATGGCGCCGCTGCTTTCCTTGAGGCTGATTCCTCTGCTGTTATTGGATATGAGATTCTCTGCGATCTCAAAGTCTTGCGAACCTTCAATTACGAAGGCGGTGGCAGTATCGGTTGATTGCGAGTTGGATAAAACATTGTTCGTTGTGTGACAGTCGTTGGAACTCGTAAGATGTACGCCTATCATTCGGTTTTCTGCTAGGTGATTGTCAGTGATAGTGCAACTGTGAGAGTATATGAGGAGAATGCCAAAAGAGTTGTCTCCGATGCTCGTCTCTCTTATAACTGAGTTGGATGTGGCAAAGAATAGTATGCCATGTTTGTTGTGTGTCAGAGTTAAGCTCGCAGCGTTGATGTTGGTGGAGTTGACGACGATTACTGCTCCTGCATCAGAAGGAACTTCTTCGTCGTTTTGATTTATCCAGTAGTAGACGGGGTTACCGTCAACTGTGTTGGAAGTGTCGGCATCATTGAGATAGTCTTCAATGTTTTGTGGTGTGCCGGGCAGGTAACAGTTGAAGTTCTCTGCGTTGCCGTAGAGAGAGTTATCTCTCAGATAGTTGCCTCCTGAGTGTCCAAGGGATAGACCGAGTTCATTGTTGGTTGCTGTGTTGCCTATGAGAACACAATTGCGGGATTCGAAGAGATCTATCCCAAACTCATTGTTTCTGGCCACAATATTAGTTAGGGTGCAGTTCACTGAGCTTAACACTTCGACACCACAATATTTTCCATTCTGAACAGTCAGATCACTGATGCTGACGTCGTCAGAGGTCATAAGGATGACATCGCGACGCTGCAGTCCGTCGAGAATGGTAGCGTCTCTGTTCTCTCCAACAATTGCCACTGTCTTGTTCACAATGATGTTCTCGAAGTATGTTCCGTTACGTATGAGAATGGTGTCCCCTTCGCTTGCAGCGTTTATTGCTTCCTGTATTGTTGGATAGTCTGTTGGAACGTAGATGACGTCTGGTTGAGCCGTAGCCGTCTTGGTTGTCACAAGAAGAGTTGAAGCTATAAGGAAAAATACTGTGAGCGAAGTTAAAAGAGTCTTGTTCATTTGAAGCTACTCCGTCCGTGTTTCAAGATAGAGTGAACTTTAGGAGAAATGCGCTGAGTATTTATCATTTTCCTTTCTCCTAGTCTGAAACAGTGTAATCTGATATAACAGTTGTGGAGAAATCTTCTATCTTGAAAAACGCGCGCGCCTGCAAATCTGTTATTGCTCAATGTCGCTTTCGACGAGTTTCAGGCCAAACAACGATGACGACTATGACGATTGCAATCAGCATCACCGTGATTGCGGGTTCCAGTGTTAGCCATCCAAGGTACGGCATTCGATATAGAAGCCGCCCTTGAACATTCTGTTCCGAAATCCAGTACGCGTCTGCATTTGGGTTGGCGTCTCCTTTCGTTTTGAACTGGATTGTTCCATTAGGCAAAGTTCTTACTTCTTTCACTCTGTGGATCGTGCGGCTTCCTTGGGGCGCGTTGAAGATTATGATGTCATCTATCTTGATGTTCCCTGGCGGGACTCCTTGAACGATGATGAGATCGCCCACTTCGAGAGTTGGCATCATACTTCCAGAAGCTACGGCAACCAAGGGAGTGGATGTGGTCAGAACAGCCTGCGCCGCAAAATAGATCCCTGCAACTGTGAGCGGAATAGCGGCCACTATCGCGACGTTGATTAGGATCCTTCGATGTTTCGGTTTCAGCTTCGTTCTATACCCTTCCCTTTTTCCATTCTTTGATAAGCTATCGTTAGCTAGCTTGATGGTTTGGATCGGTGATTATTCTGCGTTCTCTTTCTGCTTCTTTTCGATAAGTGTTGATTCGTTCAGGGTACATTCGTATCGTGTTGTTCCGTCCACCACGTAGAACACGTGGTCTTTTGAAGTCCCGCGAGTGTGAATGATCGGCTTGGAAAGTGTGTCAGCCACTTTGGCCAGGTCTTCCCAGGTTTTCATGAGGATTCTGGTTGCATGTGCCTGGGTTTGTGGTTCTTCAGCCTCGCTGACGATCTCTTTGAAGGGTTCGATGAGTTCTTCGATCAGGGCGTCTGATGGTTTCAGTTTGGGCGGCTTGATTTTCTGATGGGCCCAAAGGGCGCCTAGAAGGGCTGGAAAAGATACGACGGACATTATGTACGAGATGTTTCGTTGTGTGTTCACCCAAGGCTGGTATATTGTGTTGGTCTCTGTCCTCTGTCCACTCTCGGTGTGTTCAAGGCCTTCGACAGTTATGATCTCTCCGGTACCGTAGCTAGATCCGAACTTCATTTTGAGCTGTGGGTTGAACGATTCGTTGATTGATGCTTCCGCTGCGTCTATGTGGATGTTCACTTGCACGTTTATAGTCACATTGAATTTGACGATGTTAATCCCTGTTTCTTCCATGATTTTTTTGACGAGATTCTGAACTGACGAAACGTTGATTGCTGGAATGTCGCTGATGAACAAGTTTATGTTAGTTCCTGTTGCGTTTTGCGCCTGCTCTTTCACCTCACCGATCTTCTTTTGACCGGTCGGCGTCTCCACATATTCGTCTGCGCCGTAGTTGACCGTCAGGTTTGCAGGTTTGCTGCCTTGAAAAGCATAGGTGAACTCCACGTCGATTTCGTCAACGATTCGAGTGAAGATCGGTCCTTCGCCGGGTTCCAGGGTTGTCTTGTTGTACGTTGTGTTAGGCTTGAGTAAGGCCGTATAGTCGAATGCTCCATAGCTTTCAGACGAATACAGTATAGCGACCGTGTTCTTTTCCAGTTCAATTTGGTGAGTGTAATATAACATCAAGATCGACATCAGAGTCAAGATTGAGAAACAGACAAGCAGAACAGTGACGGATGTCCTCCGAGAAAGAGTCCTGCTCAAAGATTCCTTTCTCCCAACACTCTACGCTCTAATCTTTGAGACTTACAACTGGACTTGGGCATATATAGGTTGCGACTTCGTCTCGCTATTCTTTTCAAGAACAAAATTGCGAGGGTGGCGGAAATGATAGGTAGGGACCAAACATAAGGTGACGGGAATTCCGGGATTAACGTGACGTGTTTGGCATTTGTGATACTGTATGTGAAATACAGATATGTGTGTGTGCTATTTGAAGCGTCCAGTATGGTGGTGTTGACGTCTTCTCCGTTGACCCGCGTGTACGAGTAGTTCAGCAGCGATATGGGGATCATGACTCTACAGAAGCCGTAAGTGTCTCCTCCCGAGACGTTGAACTCTATCGATTCCATGACTTCCAGTGCATCGATCGTTTTGAAGTTAAAGTCTGAAATGGTGGAATTGCTGATTACAGTTACACGGTCGGTTTTCTCTTGCCAACGAACGTTGAAGCTGTTGAATGCACCCATCAGAGGGTGTTGGTCTCTGTTTCTCTCATCGATTACGTAAGGAGTGTCTCCTATGCCATCTCGATTCTGGTCGCTTCCCGGATAATCGCTCCAGAAGTTGCCTTCGCGACCGCTGTCCCAGAAGTTTGACGCGTCCCCATAGCTCCAAGCTGCCCTAGCGCTGAGAAGATTGTTGTGAAAGATTGTGTTGTTCTGGGCTCCTCCCATAACTATTCCACCGACGCTACTGGAGAATACCGTGTTGCCCTTGACTGTGTTGTGGTCGCAATTGTATGATAGGGCAATTCCTTGGGGGCTGTCGACGACTGTGTTATCACTGATGAGGTTGTAGGTGGAGTGGACGAGGAGGTATATGCCGTGGGAGGCATCTGCAACCCTGTTATTTGCAATGAGGTTTCGCATGGACTCCCACAGATAAACGCCGGCCATGTCGTTTGAGCTGACTGTGTTGTCAGTAATGTTGCATCTGGAACAGTTGAAAAGGAAGATGCCTGCATAAGAACAATCGAAAACTTCGTTATCAGTGGCGCTGGTGTTCTGAAGATTGCGTAAAACTATCCCTCGGCTCCCATTCTTTACCGTGAAGCCAACGATTTCGGCACCACTTCTCTTCAGAGAAATCACCTCTTCGGCGCCTTGGCCATCGACGATGGCGTTGTGGGTTGCAGCCCAGAGTCTCACGGCCTTACGTACTACTACGTGTTCGTAGTATACTCCGCCCTCCACAAGTATTACATGTCCGTCCAGAGTCTCCTGCGCGTCTAAAGCCTCTTGAATCGTTGCGTAGTTGAGAGCTGTCGTCATGTTGTGAACAGGCAAATTGCCAGGCGAGGCTTCGGACCGGAGGTTAATAAAGAATAGGAGGAAGAGGGCAAACAGAATCGCTACACTCTTCAGCTTCATGATCTGCCACCGCCTTTTGTTCACTCTCCAAGACCGTATCTTCTTCTAACGTGTGCGGGTTCCTTTATAATTGAGTCTACGATGAAGATGAAAATGATGTATGACATCGAGTCGAGAGTGACAGACATCCACCATGGAGCCAATCCTCCAGAGGAGACGATTGGAATAGGGGAAAGAAAGTATCGGACACCGATGGCAAAAGTTGCGGAACCCAAAAGGCTCCACCCCACCTTGTAAAAGAAGTATCCTAAGAAAAGTCCCGCAGCAAAAGACGGCAAAACTCTTGTGAACGCGTATATTCCGACTTCATCGAGAGTTAGGCCTATCACGTCTCTGATGGAGACGTTGTACAAGGCGAAGAAGATGGATGATACGTATAGTGAAGCGAAGAATCCAAGGTTCTTTGTTAGGTTGCGAAAGATGTAGCCACGAAAGACAGATTCGGCAGCAAGACCTAGAAGTATGGCGGAGACGATTCGATGTCCGATTGCGAAAGGGCTCGTCGAAACTCCTCGAACGGAAAAGTTGCCAGCCGAGAAGGCTGGAAATAGGTAAATGAGGATGTAGATGATAATGAAAACGATGCCTAGAATGGTACATTTTGATGTCGACAGATTAGCTGGTTTCCCATAGCCTTGTTTTGGCAAGGCTGATTTGGACAATTTTGTGAAGAGAACAAACATCACGAGGATGAGGGATGGAATAGTCAAATAAAGTAAAGAGATGGTTAGGATTGGCGGGTTTGTGTATAACATGATGAGATCATAGATTTGCCATAGTGCAAAGGCGATTACGAAGAGTGTTATGGAAGTGGCAATGTTGAATCTTTTGGATTGAGCCGCCATTGCTCATTCTCCCTTTCGATCTTTGATATGAATCCAAAGTATTAATAAGGGTTTAGAGGGAACAGGTGTGCGCCTACGACGGTATCTACAGGGTGATTCAATAAGTTTAGGTTGACTGGAGTGTGTTTTTTGTAGAAGTGTATTTGTGCAGTTCGAGTACACAGTAATGCTTATTAAGTCTTACGATACACCATTCTGAAAGGTTGGTAACTGTGCAGAAAATCATTATAGCCGTAATGGCAACTACGATTATGGCAGCTGCTGCAAGTGTTCTAGCGGTATTCGTTGCTTCGCAAACAATTCCTAACACCATGTACGTTAAAACGGTTGGAGTCGGCGTATATTGGGACAGCGGTTCCACCAACGAGGTATCTTCTATCAACTGGGGAAATGTAGAACCCGGTGAGACAACATCTAAAACTATCTACGTCAAGAATGAAGGTACAGTACCTATGATTCTGACCATGACCACGGGCGGATGGAACCCTCCTTCAGCTTCGAGTTATGTGACACTGAGTTGGAATCGTGACGGTTACGTGTTGGACTCTGGCGCAGTGGTTCAAGCAGTCTTGACTCTTTCACTCTCTTCAAGCGTCAGCGGAATTACAAGCATCAGCTTCGACACGACTATAACTGGAACAGAACAGACATAGGAGATATTTCTGCAGGAATATCCAAGAACTAATCATAATTTAACGCGCGTGCTATATCAGTCGCTTTTCGCATGGATCTGAAGTTTTACCCTGCGATTTCGAATGTGACTTCAATTACGGCGGCTTGGTTGGGATCTGCATCGTAGCTTCTTATCTCGTGTGTCGTCCTCGCCTCTTCATGCCCGTAGAGGAGAAGAGTTAGGGCGTTGCTTTGCTGCCAGTCTTGTCTGTTCACTATCTCCTGTATAATTGCCGAAATGTTTGGACTCTGGTACCATTGACCTTCGACCCATATTGACAAGAATCCTGTGTCTGTTTTCGCCGTAGTTTTCGGTCTTGCCAAGAAGTCTTCTTGGGTTGAGAATTGGTTGCAGTCGCCCGCGTCTTGCCCATATATGTTCCATCTTGCACCTGTCCCATAACAAGTCTGGTCTGCGCAGGTCTTCAACACCGCTGAGATAATCTCTGCTCCTTGGGGAATCTGAACGTTGGTGAACCTCAAGCCTCCGTGGTATTTGGGACCATTTGTGAAGCCTCCCACGCTTACGTGAGATTCGTCAAGAGTCCATTCCCAGTAGCCGCCGTGCGGGTCCCACCAGGCTCCGGCGTCACTATGACTCGAAGACACTTGAAGTGAAACTGTGGAAGAGGATGGGTATATGACGGCAACTGTGTTGGGTAAGGTTATGGACTGCGTTAAGGTACACCAGACCAGGGTGCATAGCAGAGTGCTCACTACTAGGATAAGCGCTGTCGCGGGCGTCTTATGTCGGGGCATCGTGTATATTACGATATCATACCTCGGATTTAAGTCTTTCCAGCCAACACACACAACATCGTGAATTTCTTCGCAGACAAGGATGTGTGTGCGCGCGCGTGAACAAAGGTTGGGAGGGAGATAGCATATATGCTAGGCACACTCAACTCACACGCGCACGCTGCAACTGAATTGCAAATCAGTCTGGCGATAAATTGTGTCGACAACATGCTCTTTTCTCGCCTCATGGGGGTTGGTCGCCAACCCAGTCGCTGCCTATTTCTTCGTTTGTGTCTTGAGCTACTCCATATACGCTTTCGGCTAATGTGACGTCGATAGTGATTTCCAATGTGATCTTGAAGTCTTCGGGAGGACCGTTTAAGTCTAGGAGTTGGATGTATATCCACATCACCATCTTGTTTTGGTAGGCTTTTCCGTAGGGTTCAAGCACCATGGGTGGTGGTGAACCGCCCGGTGGGGGTCCGGATTCTTCAAGGTCCTTCCATCGGATGCCTCCCCATACAGTCTGGTCGGCAGCGACGAACTCGCCATGCGTGAAAGGTCCATAGCAGTATTCCTCTGTGTGGACTCCGATTCCGGCGGGATCGTTGATGTCGTAGATGGGCGCGTTGACTTGTGCGGTGTAGCCTCCTTGGTTTTGAATCAGTAATCCGACCCAGACGTACCAGCCTGGGAAAGCTTGGTTGGTTGAGAGGGAGATGGTTGTTGTTCCGCCCATGGCTTTGAGCACATCGTCCGGAGGATACTTGGTTATTAAGTCGTCGTCGTAGCGGCTGACGGCCTTGTAAGATTTAATTTCCACAGTGAAGCAGTTTACGTGAAGCCTGTATTTCTTCACCAAAGTGTCTGTGAAGTGGGCGTAGGAGTAAGCGCCCATGGAGATGAACAGGATCGGAATGAGGAGGGTTACAAGGATTTTCGGGTTCTTCATTTTCTATCCTCCGTTGGGGTATGTTGCGGTTACTTCCACGAGGAAGCCGAAGGATTGGCCTTCCAGTTGACCTTCAAATGTTAAGCTTTCAAGATGGGTTACGGTCTGGCTTGGATACACGTCGTATGTGGTGATGTCCTGTATTGGCTCACCCTCACTCGTGTACCAAGAGTCAGAATATCTCATGCTGAAAAGGATCAAGAGGCCATCTTCATCAGTCGGAGCCTGGTTGCCTTCACTGTCGAGGTAATAGATTTGTGGGCTTAACCATACAGGTGTTGAGTCCACCATGTTGTGGATGTCTGTGGCTAATTCCAGATGCCAGTTTGGAAAAGCTGGGTCAACTGTGACGTCTAACGCGACGACCTCGCCGGCTCCATCGGTTATGCTTTCAATTTTTAATTCGTCTCCAACGACTACACCGTTGCCGTTTACGTCAATTGTGTTGTGGGATATTATCTCCCAACCTGTCATCTCGATCACGGGGTCGCCTGACGTGATGCTGGTGATGGCGGTGAGCTGGGTGGACATTACCATGTTTGCATAGACTGTGCTGCCTATGCTGATGAGTAGCATTGGGAGTATTAGAGTAGCAACTACGCAAACCTTTGCTCTCTTTTCCTTTCGCAGCTTCAGACGGTTCATCGTTAACGCCAACCTTGAACTTGACCTATACTAAAAAAGGGGTATGATGGTTTCTGTTGTCTGTTGTCGCTTTATGGTGGTGACGGTTCTTCCAACGGTGGTTTTGCTGGCAGACCCTCTTCGTCTGGCCACTCGCCAACAAGATTGCTTGAGAAGTCCCAGTAGACGTCTTGAGCGGTGAATTCCACCCACAGCCTAATGAATTTGCATTGCCAGTCTTTCTGCCAATCCTCACCGACTCCTGCTTCTGGGTCTGGCTGCTTGAAGTTGATGTGTTGTTTAATCTCGAGATAGTCGCAGGGTTTGTAATCGACCTGTGTTGGCGTGAAGGGTCCTGTTCTTCTATATACACCATCGTCGCCCAGGTGCCATCTATATACATCCATAGCGAAGCTCCATGGCGGCATTGGAAGCGGATTGGCACCGCCAAATACACTGTAGCCTGGCTTTGGAGGATCGAAAGCGTTGGTCCAATCGGGATTCACCACGTCAGTGTCTATGAAGTAATCTTTGGGTCCATCCCACATGGTTTCCCATCTCAGTTCGAATGGAAGTTTGCCAGAGTTGTGCAGCCACATTGTGGTGTTTAGATAGAAGCCTCCCGTGATGGGGTCTGCCGTGATATATATGTACCATGTGCAGTCCTCAGGGTTCTCATAAGTCGTAATAACCAGTTCGTCACCGAAAATCTCACCGTCATTGTCTACGTCTGGCATTCGACACGCATCTACGTGAATTCCTATGAATTCAACCTCAAGAGATCCTACGTGAACTCGGTACTTTTTGACGACTTTATCTGTGAAGTGGGCATATCCAAAGGATAACAAGGGCAATAAGAGCAGGGGCACAAGTAAGAGTAACAGTTTCTTGTTCATTTTCATTATCACTCTCCTTTCTTCATTATCGGGGACCTATCAGGCATAGGCACATCAACAGGCGCCCAGCCCTTTAACGGGGGCTCATCCCCAGTTAGTCCCCCGGACTATGGCTTGTTTAACGTGCCCCAGGTCATAGCACGGGTTAGACCGGCCTAACCAAGCTTAACGCGCGCTAAGCTTATGCCAAGCTTAGCACACGCAGCCGGCTGCTTGTAACCAAGATTTACCTTAGCGTCAGTTTTTTTAAAGCGTTGAGAACCATTTTACCATAAAAATCTGCTATGAAACTTTACCGTCAAACTTTACTATGAAACTTTACTGTGAGATTCCTATAGAAGATTTTACCATACATTTTCTTCTGAAATGTTAAATGGTTGGCCCGCTAAAGCTTTTTCTTGGAGAATGAGATTGAGCCAACGCTTCCTCCTCTACGCCATCGACGATGGGGATTGGCACGCCGTCACAGAAATAGCTGAGGAGCTGGAATGGCCCATGCAGGAGATTGTCGAAGCCGCGAAATATCTCGCCAGGGGCCGCTTCATCCACTACGACGAGCAGACCGAAAAGGTGAAACTGCAACCCTGGGTTAGGAAGTACCCCCGGGGAGAATGGATAAAGCCGGGCAAAAGGTCCACAGGAACAATCAGCATACCCACCGACGGAAGCGTAACCCTGCAGGAAACCTTGATCCAAAACGGCTTAGACGTGGAAGCCGAAGTCTACTTCATGGTTGTAGACGACAAACTCGTGGAGTTGCTCATCACAAAAGGGAGGCAGGCTCCTTCGCAACCTCCTTGTTAAGCCTTGCGCGCAAAGTCCTATACATCTTCAGAAACTCTTTCCCCTCATCACTCAACCCGTACATTGAGCCCCCGTCAGGATCATTCTTCTTAACGACCAAGTCATTCTTCAACAACACAGGAAAATACTTGTGAAACATCAAAGGATTCAGGTTCGCCCTCTGCATTATATGGGTCTTCTTAGCCCCACCAAAAGCAGCCTTCAGAATATCGACAATTATATCGTCTCTACTCCTATACGCGCGAACCATCTACACCACCGACCACATTCATCTAGAACCATACCAATAGAAAATGGCAAATGCTCTCTATTCACCCTCAGTCAACTCTGTTGTACTCTTCGATAATATAATACTTTTTTAACTGATCGATACAATTTTTGATGTTATCTTTTTCCTATGTCCCAGCAAATTTGCCAAAAATATAGCAAAGTCTTGCGTCATACTTGACGTAATTGCTGTCATCAAAAGTGAGTTAAAATGTCAAGTCTACGTGCCCGGATACTCGACTCGACAGAAAGAACCGAGGAATAGACTTTTCTTCTAAAAGATCCTTCTATGCGAATCTGCTAGAAGATTTTTTCACAAATCATATCTGGTGAAACGGTCCCTTCAATTCTTGGGGAAATGGTAGCGGAAGGAAAAAGAAGAGGATGTGAACTTTCCCAACCTTGTGTTTCAACCATTCTCCCCATAGCATGTGTGCCGATGAAAAGGAGAAAATTCATGTAGAGGGATGAATAACGGGGCTGCTTGAACACGTCGGAAAGATCATAAGATGGGTAGGATGGATATTCGCAGCACTAGTCTTTCTACTATGGATCATCATACCTCTGATCCAAGGGTCCATGAACGCGAAAACAATCGATGAGATTGAGATAATCTTCAGACGAGTATTGTGGGGGACTAACGGTGAAGAGTTCTACAAGATAGCGGTAGCGTTCATCCTAGGTGGCGTGGCGATCGCAGTCGGTGGATACATTCGTGATTATGACTTGAAAAAGAAAGTCAACACAGAAAACAGAATACTAGGTTATTTGAAGCTCTGCGGTAGAACATCACTGCCTGAACTGGCCACCAAAGTGGGAATATCACAAGGTGAAATCGTGAAGGTGCTATCAGAACTGCGGCAAAGGAAAGACATAGTCTTCCACATCGACGAGAATGAAGTGTACATGCCTGGATATGAAAGGGAAAGGCCGACGGAAAAAGTGACAGAAAAAGTAACGGAAAAAATCGTAGTAAAAATACCCTGCCCCAATTGCGGAACGTTGAATGATCCAACTACTGAAAAATGCACAAACTGCGGTGCTCCGATCAAAGGAAGATAGCGATTGCAACTTTCTGACGTCTCATGACGTTTCATTAATACTTTAGCGCGCGCGAAAAAGAAGAGGGTAGAAATGCTGTCTAGCGATCAGAAGAGCAAAGTCTCAATGATGATGTTCGTTGCTATTCCTATTGCTAGGCCGAAAAGAGAGAGTAAGCCAAAGAGTAGTGCCTTCTTTGCCAGTATCCTACTTTTCATGGTCTCTAACATTCCATTCACCACGTGTATTTCTGTGTTACACATATACAATATGTCCCTTTTCGTACATATCTACTTTTGTAATATTATCTCTTACGATATAAAGGTTGTGGAAAAATTCAGCAGTTGTATACGCTTTATGACGGGATTTGAATGAGTCTTTCACAAGTGAAGTGATTTTCAGACGCGAAGAATCGTATGGAAAACTTGATTCAAAATATTTATTTTATATAAAAATCTGAAATAAACAAAATTTACCTACATGTTCAACACTTCTACATTTAGAGGCGAAATTATAGTGAAAGGACTAGTGATCCTGATAGCTTTCTTCTTATTGTTCACATGTACCTCGCTACTAATTCATTCACTGATATTTCCAGGAAGCTTCTTCCTGAGGCTAATTGGAGAGCCAACAAACGAGTACGCCAAATATTTAGGTGCAGTGTTAAATGGCGCTTTCTACGGTGTTATTTTATGGTTAGTCTTTGTTTACATAAGTAAGAAACTTGAATAAGAATGCTGCTTTCGCGCGCCAAAAGCTAAATCCTATAGCAGAAGACACTAGAAAGCGACTTAACTATCCACAATAGCGCGCGATGTTGGAAAAAACATGTTTGAAGCATAACATAACATTCTAAGGGAGTCTGCCTCTGAAAATCTATAATATAGGTTGAAATGAGTGATGTAGATGACAAAAAAGAGGGAAGATTAGGTTTGTTTTTTCTTCCTGTGTCTAACATAGACAACTGATACTGTAACAACGGTCATCAATGAAGCTAAGGTTATCCATGGAGCCAACAGCTCAAACTTGTTTATTGGAACCCAAACACCACCAACTGGTGGTGTAGGTGCACCAACGGACACAAGGTTGACATAATTTGTGCATATAGTAGCGTCGTGACTGTCTTTCCCCCACACCATGAGGGTTACAATCCCATGATCAATGTAATCATCTATGTCTACTGAGTAGGTGTTTGAAATAGTCTCGTCATCAGCCATCCACGTCTTCCCATCGAGGACTGACGCTCCTGCTGATGGCGGGTCCGGAGCGCCATCCATCCAACCAACTTGTGAAACCGTGCCAAAATATTCCCAGCTACTAGTTGCGGTATTCCATATCTCTATTCCTTTAGAATGGGTGCCGGTAGGATCCAGAAAAGCAATGTTTCCTTCCCATGTCACAGTAAACTCTTTTATTGGAACAGATCCGATGTTGAATCTGAAGATCTGTTGAGCATAATCATACAAGTGTATTACTCGAGTTACCGCATAGATATCATCAGACGCTGAAATAGCCCCGTACATCGCTGTGGTGAACTCTGTTCCGATAGTAGGATCGTTTTCTTTGTTTTCGTCGTCAAGGTCGTATCTGGCTACAATTCCGACAGGTGGTGGTGGCAATGGTATTCCTGGGCCTCCAGGGTCGAGAATCACTCCATCAGTGGGGTCGAAGTCTCCTGTTCCATCGTCCGTGATTGAGACGGTGATCACATTGTCGCCGTCGTCACTCCCTATCGATAAACTAATCCATCCAACTGAAATGTGGTACTGGTTCCAGAGGGTGCCAATCGGGACCATTGAGGGGAGCGTTACGGTGATTGTGACGGTCTGCCCTGGCGTGAGTCCCACAACCCTGAAGCTGAAGAACCCGTGTGGAAACACCGACACCGGCTTACCATCTGTAGGCAGTGCGGCTTCGCTTATTGCTATGAGGTTTTGTACGAGGCCGACGTCTGATTCGAATGTAGCGGTCCCAGTTCCGGTTGCAGTCTCAACAGTTGCAACTCTGGCTTCTTCGTTTCCAACAGTGCAGAACGTTGACGGATTTAGATGATTATTGTATTCTGTGGAGAGCCAGCTGATACTTCTTGAAACATTTGAGATGCGAACTTCGTCAACCATGCCATTCAGGAACGGGGTTGTATACCGTCCTATGCAACATGGAGTCGTTTGAGACATCACGTTGCCCGTCAGAGACTTAGGTGTCCCTATCTGTGCCGCATTCCTGTACAGTCTGATCTGCGAACCATCATAGATACCTGCAAGATGCTGCCATTGTCCAACCGTGATCACTGGCGTATCAGAAAGGCTAGAATACGTTGTAGGAGAAGTAATTACGCCCCAACCCATGTTTCCGGCACTGCCCCACCACATTATGTAACTACCTGACGTCCAACTGGCCCATTTTGACACTATGCCAGCGCCAATTGCCCCTACAGCATCTGGTTTGACCCAAGCCTCGACAGTAAGACCGCTCATTTCCTTCAAAGTAGAGCTGTCTCCACAGTCAATGAAATCGTCGGTTCCGTCGAAAGCGTCGGCACCG
>JAOUJL010000105.1 GCA_029883255.1 Candidatus Bathyarchaeota archaeon
GTTAGAAGAAATTGAGTTTCCAGGTGTCGGGAGACTTGAAGCCTTCTACACAGATGGGCTCAGAACCTTACTACACACGGTGAAAGACGTGGAGGATATGTGGGAGAAAACACTTCGATATCCGGGACACGCAAAGAGAATAGAGTTGCTTAAGGCTTTAGGGTTTCTCGATGAAGAACCAATAGATGTTGATGGTGTAAGTCTTCCACCTAGAAGGCTAAGCGCGAGACTTCTTGGACAGAAACTCCTGATGCCAGAAGTAAAAGATATCGTGGCAATGAAAGTTGAGGTTTCAGGAGTCAGGAGTGGCAGGCACGTTAGCTACGCTTATCATCTCTTAGATCAATATGATGAAAAAAAAGGAATAACAGCCATGGCAAGAACCACTGCTTACACAGCATCAATCATTGCGCAGTTAGTTCTAAGAAAAGTCATAAGAGAAAAGGGCGTTGTTCCTCCTGAAAGAATAGGTATGAGCGAAGAGTTCTTCTCTACGTTCTTAAAGGAGTTGAGGAAGCGGGGAATAAAAATCACAGAGAGTAAAGCGTATGTCTAGTTATAGCATTTCAAAACAAGCATGCAAAATCTAATTTGCCAATGCATGCTGAATATCAAGTGTATTTGCAAGAGGTGGAGTGGTGAGGAATGAATACGGTTGAATACATTCAGGTAATTACAGTTGCCGGTAGCAAGGAAGAAGCGGATAAGATTTCGCAAGTAGTAGTTGAAAAACGATTAGCAGGATGTGTGCAGGTTTTTGGCCCAACAACCAGTATTTATTGGTGGAAGGGAAAGGTCGAGAAGGCTGAGGAGTGGTTGTGTCTCATAAAATCTCGAACTGACCTTTATGAAGAATTAGAATCTACGATTCGCCAAGTTCATTCATATAAGGTGCCTGAGATACTGACCATGACTGTAACAAAAGGCAGCAAGAGTTATTTTGATTGGTTGGAAAGCGAACTCAAGAAATAAAACCCCGTTAAGTCTTTAGCTCAGTGCTCTGCTTAATGCATTCTCTGTGTTTCTTAAGCATATCATCAAGTATTTCCTTTAGATGCTCTTTAGGCATAAAACCCAAAGCATGGCCTACGGATCTTCCTTCGCAGAAGAACATCAAAGTTGGCGTACTCATAATCCCATGATGAACTGCTATCTCCCGATTACTCGGATTCTCTAAAATATTCAACTTGACAAATTTGATTTTATCTTTGTATTCTTCAGCAACCTCGTTGAATACCAGATTGAGCCTCAAGCACCAAGGGCAGCGGTTATGCCAGAAGTCAACAACCGTCAACACGTCAGACTGTAAAACCTCGTGCTTCCAATTACCCGTACTTACTTCCAAAACACTTCCCATAGCTGATCACACATAAGTTATCATGAAATGCGAGTATAAAACGTTTTGAACAAGGCCACTCTGTTCTAATCGGTTGAGATGAAAAGTCAATCTACCAGCATTTCTACCTCAAACAAATGAGGAAAAACCCGAAAATGGGGTGAAATCATGAGATTCATGTTTTCTCAAAAATTCAAGTTCTCGTGGCATATATGCAGAACAAGCCCTAAAGTCAACCGCTTCTGCTTCACGATTCCAATTCCTTCTTCATTTTCAAGAATTGCTCTCTTGTGATCTCGCCCTTTGCGTATCGCTCCATGAGTATTTCGACTGCTCTTCCACCACGGTTAGATTTTTCAATCCTTGAAGATCCGGGGGTGATGAGGTAGTATGCTCCCAAGGCTATCAACACGAGAAACGTTATGGGTATTAGAACAATGGAGCTCCACCCGTATCCCATCATGCCCATCATCCCTGACATGTACCCGCCACCTAACCCCCACATCAGCACCGGCAGGATACTTGTCAACACAACGAGAAACACGAAGAGCCAAATCAAATCTCTTTTTTTTCGGCCATTTTCATTCGCCTACATTTATTGTGAAATGAGTAATATTTAAATATATCTTATTCCAATATATTTTTAGGCGATATATAATGTTGAGCGGAGACATTGCTTTAGACATGATAAGATCCTCCATAATTCTACTTCTCACCGAAAAACCTCTCCATGGATACGGAATCATGAAAGAAGTTAAGGAGAGAATCGGCAAAACAGTCAATCCAAGTCTTCTTTATCCATTCTTAAAACAGCTTGAAAAAAATGGCTTAGTAAAATCGACTAGAAAGCCGGTTGGGCAGAAGCAAAAGAAAGTATATGAGTTGACGGCTGAAGGAAAAGAATTAGCCACCCGCATCTACAAGCGAATTGCGTCTATGGTCTCTATGGCCATCGAGCCGAACCTAAGCATATGTTTCCACTGCGGCTGCAAAATTTTCGAAGGGGGATACCGAGAGGTTGTAGGCGACAAAGAAAGGATTTTTTGCTGCGTTCACTGTGCCCAAGCCTATAACAATGAATTACCCTCGGCGCCTTGATCAGCTGAGAGCCAAAGAAGGAGAAGATTTGAATGACTAAACAAAAGATCCTGATTAAAATTGGTGGGATGCACTGCGTTACTTGTGCACAAACAATAGAGAAAGCGTTGTTAAAGGCCGAGGGAGTAGATAATGCCCTAGTTAATTTTGCAACAGAAACTGCACACATTGAATACGATGACAAGATAACAAATGAAAATAAACTAACAGAGATCATCAAGGGTACAGGCTATGATGTAGCTGAGGGAACTCAGAAGATTATGATAAGGATTGGAGGAATGACATGTGCTTCTTGTGCCCAAACAATTGAAAGCGCTCTAAGGAAGAAGAAGGGTGTACGAGAAGCGGGCGTTAATCTGGCAACCGAGAAGGCAGCTGTCACCTACAGTCAAAGCGAAATAAGTTATGAGGAGATCAAAGACGCCGTGGAGGACGCCGGGTACCAAGTTCTGGGCAGGGAGGATCAACGGGCAAGGTTTGAGGAGGAAGAAGCTAGAGAACTCCAAGCATTCTCAATAGCAAGAAGAAGAGCTCTCATCTCATGGGCGCTTACGATACCAATCATGCTTTGGATGATCCCTGAAATGATCTTTGGAATCAGCTGGCCTAACTCAGCTGTGTTCAACCTAGGCATGATCGCTATCGCAGCTCCAGTTCTCTTCTATCCAGGATGGACCACCTACAAATCGGCTGTGAATGCAATAATGCATCGCGCCGCAAACATGGATGTACTCATCATGTTAGGAACACTGGCTTCCTTCCTAACAGGGCCATCATCTTTCTTCACCCCCATAGCTAACTATGCGGGAGTGGGTGCTATGATCATGTCCTTCCACCTCACGGGAAGATACATCGAAGCAAAAGCCAAGGGAAAAGCATCCCAAGCCATCAGAAGACTCCTAGAACTTGAGGCGAAGACAGCAAGAATACTTCGAGAAGGAAAAGAAGTTGAAATCCCCATCAACGAGGTTGAAGTAGGCGATGTCATGATTGTGCGGCCGGGAGAGAAGATGCCTACAGACGGCGTAGTCCTGGAAGGTGAGAGTGGCGTCGACGAGTCGATGGCTACTGGAGAGTCTATGCCTGTACAGAAGAGACTTGGCGACGAGGTCATTGGGGCCACAATCAACCAGAGGGGACTCCTAAAAGTCAGAGCAACTAAGATCGGAAAAGACACTTTCCTTTCTCAGGTCATAAAAATGGTGGAAGAGGCCCAAGGCTCTAAGGTGCCTATCCAAGAATTTGCAGATCGTGTGACGAGCTATTTCGTTCCCGTAGTCTTAGTCCTAGCCTCATTAACACTTGTCCTGTGGTTATTCTTTCCAGAAGCTATAGGCAGTGTGGGTGTTTGGGCGAGTCAGTTCCTTCCTTGGATTGATCCAGCGTTGAGTGTATTTTCATTGGCAGTATTTGCGACTGTGGCGACGCTGGTTATTGCATGTCCCTGCGCCCTCGGGTTAGCGACACCAACGGTTCTTATGGTTGGAAGTGGGATGGGTGCTGAGAATGGTGTCTTGATCAGGCGTGGAGAAGCAATCCAAGCCCTCAAAGACGTGAAAGTAATCGTTTTCGACAAAACTGGCACAATAACCAAGGGACAACCTGACGTTACGGACACAATTCCTGTGAAGGGAGTTCAAGAGAGGGAGGTTTTGAGGTTAGCCGCCAGTGTCGAGAAGGGATCCGAGCATCCCTTGGCTGAAGCCATTATCAAGAAAGCTGAGGAAGAACGACTGAAATTAATGAAAATGGAGAAGTTCGAGGCAATAACCGGTAGAGGAATTAAGGGAGAGGTCGAAGGGCAGAACACTGTTCTAATCGGCAACAGGAAGCTTATGGATGAAGAGGGAGTTGACTACAGCAGCTTAGAACCAGAGCTTAGGAGGTTGGAGGAGGAAGCGAAAACTGCGATGATTGTTGTCAAAAACAAGAAGTGTGTCGGAGTCGTGGCAGAAGCTGACACCCTTAAGGAGGACTCTGTGGAAGCTATTGCTGAACTAGAAAAGTTGGGTCTTCAGACAACGATGCTTACAGGAGACAACAGACGAACTGGAGACGCCATCGCAAGGAAGGTCGGCATATCTAAGGTCTTGGCTGAGGTTCTACCAGACAAAAAGGTAGCTGAGATTCAGAGGCTTCAGAAAGAAGTTGGACTAGTCGCTATGGTCGGCGACGGAATAAACGACGCGCCAGCACTTACCCAAGCCAACGTCGGCATCGCAATAGGCACCGGAACGGACATAGCTATCGAAGCGGGAGACATTGTACTCGTGAGAGGTAACTTATCAGACGTGGTTAAAGCTGTAAAACTGTCTCGAGCGACTTTTCGAAAGATAAAGCAGAACTTGTTCTGGGCCTTCTTCTACAACATCGTCATGATCCCTTTTGCGATGTTAGGCCTCGCACACCCGGTAATAGCTGAGATTGCCATGGCCACTAGCTCAATAACCGTGGTCACCAACGCAAATCTTCTAAGAAGAACTAACATACAACCAGATTACCTGTAAGGGAGGTGAAATAATGGCAAAGGATCTTGTCTGTGGCATGGATGTAGATGAGAAGACAGCAAAATACAAGACGACACACAAGGGAAAGACATACTACTTCTGTGCACCAGGATGCCAGAAAGCCTTCGAAGCAAATCCACAAAAGTACATTAAATAGTTTCAAAAGCAAGCAAGAAGGACCAATTGTGACACACCCTGCCAAAAAAATACGTAGACAAGTGATTATGGTGCGTGAGATACGTAAAAATGGTGAGAAGTTATACGCTTGTGAGATCTGCAAACTCTTGTATAAGGAAAAGGCATGGGCAGAAAAATGCCAAGATTTCTGCGAAAAATACAACGCTTGTTCTCTAGGGATCACGAGTCGCGCTGTCAATGTGGCGGAAAGGTGAACTTTGGAAGTATCCTTCTATTATCACCATCTTAATAAGAGCTGACTT
>JAOUJL010000059.1 GCA_029883255.1 Candidatus Bathyarchaeota archaeon
GGCACGTATGAGACAAAACTCAAAGACTCAACAGGAGGCGCGATATCCTTCACTGCCGCAGATGGCCACTACGAATACGCGGCACCCGGGGTTCCTCCCCCTCCGGGAGGAACGCAACTGTACGTTGACCCTCCGGAAATAGTCGACCCAACGCTTTTACCCCCCGCAACCGTCAGGATCAATGTAACCATAAATAATGTCACAAACCTCTACGGCTACGAATTCTACCTGAACTACGACACCAACATGCTAACATGCATAAGCCTAACAATAAATTCAGTTCTAGGCGAAACCCACTTCACACCCAAAATTTCGATGGACGACGAAACAGGGACGATATACGTCAAAGTGTCATACTACGAGCCAGCTGAACCCATCACCACGTACACGCCATTAGCATTAGTTACACTGATTTTCAGAGTAGACTCACTAGGCTCAAGCGTCCTAGACCTCAACAACACCAAACTCACCGACCCTTCAGCGCAACCAATCGACCATGAAGCAAAAGACGGCTTTATCGGGACCCTTATCCAAGACTTGGCAGTCCTAAATGTCACCCTATCCGAAAACATAGTCTACCAAGGATGGCCTGTAAACATCACAGTCACAGCCAAAAATGAAGGAGATGTCAACGAAACCTTCAGCATAAATGTCTGCTATGATAGTACTCTGATAGAAAACCAAACCGTAGCAAACTTAGCTCCAGACCAAGAAGCAACTCTAACCTTCACCTGGTACACCACAACAGTCGAACCATACGTGAACCACACGATAAAAGCCGAAATCCCGGCAGCTCCATACGAAATAGACACCACCGACAACGCTTTGGCTGACGGGATTTTAATGGTGAAACTGATGGGCGACATAAACGGCGACCAATTGGTTGACATTGATGACTTGATCATTGTCGCACAAGCCTTCGGATCTCATGAGGGGCATCCAAGATGGAATCCAGAAGCAGACCTCAGTAGAGACGGAGTGATCGATATCGACGATGTAGTCTTGGCTGCGATGAACTTCGGGAAACACTATCCATAAACTTCCAAAACCCCCAATACTTTTTACGTATACAAAAACTTTAAAACGCCGTTGCGAGCAAATACTAGCCGTAACCAAACATGGGTGAAAAACCTTGCGAAAAAGAACGATATTGTTGATAGTAAGCCTAGTTCTAATACTGAGCATTTGGATTACACCAGCACTAGCAGAGACCGTCTATTTAGATCCTTCAGAAAACTCATTTGATGTCGGTGAAGTTTCTGTTGGTCATCGTTTCAATGTTACTGCTTGGGTTTCCAACGTCGCTGACCTTATGGGCTTCCAGGTCGCATTGTACTACAACGCTTCTGTGATCAACATGACTAGCGCCTCGTTGGCTTCGGACTATGTTTTTGCCGGGCAAGCTGGAATACCACTGGGTCCACTGATTAATTACACTGACTCTTGGGGATACGGCTTTGTTGGATTTAGCGGCCTTGGAGGAATGACCACCCCCTTCACTGGCACTGGAAAGCTGGCTGTCTTCGAATTCGAAATCACCACGGTTCCAGAGGTTGGCAACCTAACCAGTCCCCTAATCATTTCATATAAAGTCACGGGAGGCACGTATGAGACAAAACTCAAAAACTCAACAGGAGGAGCGATAATCTTCACGGGCACAGACGGTAGCTATATCATAATACCAGAATTTCTCAGCTTTCTGATACTTCCGATGTTTTCAGTTCTAACCCTAGTCGCTGTGATTCTAGCAAAGAAACCACGTCGAAAACGAGGATTCGAGCATACTGTTTGATACAACAATACTCGTCCCCTTCTTTTTTATCTAAATTGTCCTAGAAAATAGTTGAAAGTACGTCGCGATGGCTTTTTGAAAAATTGCCGCTGATTTCTTTCTCCAAGTCTAGCACGTATCAATCTTTGCTTTGCTTCTGTGACAGCGTGCCTCTTTAACTCCAGAGTGTAACTGTTCGAATCTTTGTCAGCAACCCTTTGATGCATAGTCGGGAAATAGGAAATAAGACAGCAATGCAACTTATACCTAGGAACTCGGTTTCGAAAGGCAAAGAAACGTGATTTCAGCTCAAATAGTCCTTTAAACATGCCGAGGAGTAAAAAGTTTAAATACGTTGTACAGTTCTTTAGAAATACCAGAGGGTTTCCAAATGGAGAGAAGGACGCTCTATGCAATCATAATAGTAATAATAGTGATTGGTGCTATTGCAGCTTTTCTTTACACTTCGCCTGGAAAAGAACCAGGGCCACCGCCGCCGCCACCGCCACCGATCACACTGGCCAACATCACGGGAACCATCACGGCTGAGGATACAGGGCTTCCAATAGAAGGGGCGAAAGTGACACTTGTAGGTGCAGCGATGTCTTACACTACAGCTTCTGATGGAGTTTATTCGTTCAGCAAAGAATTCATTGACCCCATAAATTACACCCTAACGACAGAGAAGAAAGGCTATGAGACAAAAACTTTGAAAGTGTTTGCAATCGAGGCAAAACAGTATACCCTTAACTTCGTATTGAAACTATCAGGAACAAGTATTTATCTGGAACCATCAGAAATTGTACTGAATACGGGTGAAGTTTCTGTTGGTCATCGTTTTAATGTTACTGCTTGGGTTTCCAACGTCGCTGACCTTATGGGCTTCCAGGTCGCATTGTACTACAACGCTTCTGTGATCAACATGACTAGCGCCTCGTTGCATGCAGACCACGTTCTAGCCGGGCAACTTGGAATACCTCTAAAACGTTACGAATACTTTGAACCTTGGGGAGTCGGTTTCATCGGATTTGGCGCCTTTTACGGAGCAACACCCTTCACTGGCACTGGAAAGCTGGCTGTCTTCGAATTCGAAATCATCGCAGCCCCACCTGGGGGAGGCAGCCTGACCAGCGACCTAATAATCTCATACAAGCCTGGAGAAGGCGTGTATGAGACAAAACTAAAAGACTCAGCAGGAGTTCCAATGGCCTTCACTGGAACAGACGGCTCCTACGAATATGAGAGCGTCGCATAGTCCAGCAGTTCTTTGTACCATCAATGCCCGCGCTGTTCTACGGTCCCACCTTTTTCTAAATAGTATTAATGTAAAGATGTGTTCGGAGACAATAAGTGCGCGCCCAAGCATGCGCATGATATGATGTTGCGCTCGCATTTTCGTGCGCACTATTTCCGCTTACTTGATTCTTCAAGAAGTTTCTTGTTAATTAAGTATCCCGCTATTGCACCTAAGGGGTTGACTGAGAAAAAGAACACGAAACCGTATGACGGGGCACTCTCATGAGGAATAGACGCCATTCTCAATCCGCAGAGATAAATGTCGTAAGGCCACACATAAGAAGGTGAAAGACTAATTTCAACAGCTGACACAAAAGGGTAAGAAAGCAACCATAATGGGTATAGGAAAATTAACAAAATCCACGTGTAAGCAAGAAACATGGGAAAAAAGAGACGCCAAAAATATGAAAAAAGCAGTCAATAACGCATTGGTTTTCTGTCATAGCGAGCCAACCGATATGACACAAATATTGAAACAAGCATGTATCTTCAATAACTTGGTGGAATAAAAAGGAACATAAGTTTTGTGATCAAGCATTGGTTCTTACGCGCACGCATTTGGGCAAAAACTGTGAGATCGAGAAAAAGATTCTTGTTGTCTGTCGTACCAGTTGTGACGATAGGCTCGGCAAGTTCAAAGTTTGCCTAGGTTAAGAAGGAGAGAGTAAAGCTTGTGTGGATACTGAAGAAAGTGTGGAATATTAATGGAAAGATAAAATCTAAACTATTGTTAAAAAAGAAGTGGAACTGAGCGTAGGATGATGAAACCGTGAATAATGCTCAGATGTTCTTTGCTATTCTATCCCTTAGCAAGTGCGGTGCCTATTCGCCCAAACTTCATGGCATCACTCATAGAGCCCTCAATTGTGTATTGTTTAGCAAAGTACGCTCTAGTCTGATCGAGTTCTCGAGTCAACATCTTGTAAAAGACTTCTTCTGAGCCTTTCAACTTTACGTGGGGCGATGCGTGCACTCCCAAATTGAACGAAATTGTGCCTCCTTTGGTTTCGATGTAGAAGTCGTCGTCTCCATCTACAATGAATTGAACCACTCTGTCCCATCCACTTATTAGTCCCTTCACTTCCGCATTCTTACTGGCCTGCTCAACGAATTGTTTGTAGCCATCCACTACTCTACCCATTTTCTCATCACCTTCCACCAAATTCTAGAACAAAACAATCGTCGCATCCACATTTAAGTTTTGTCGTATTTTTTTCAAAGCCACTACACGTAGACTCGCGCGCGGAGTTAGGCAGGCTTGTGGGAACGATTGTGCTTATTCATTGTTGACATATTAGATGATGGGCTTGAAAACAGCTTTCAATTTCTTCGTCATTTCTTGGAGCAACGTGTTTTGCATGATCGCCACCTTTATTCCTTCGGAACCATCGTGTTTCTTCAAGCCTTTTTTCCCTTTCCAACTGATCTGCGCCATTAATCCTAAGCACTTTTAACCTTTTTCGGAATGCTTGTGTGAGTCTACTGATTTTGCCTGATTGAATGGCAATTATGATTATGAAGTATAGGAGCATCCAGGCGATGAAGTATAATTCTCCATAAGAGTTGTGAAAGACTATGCCAGTTTCTGATCCGTAACTTATAGAGATTGTGAAGTAAGAGGCTATTCTAAGAATGTTGGTTAAGTATGTTCCAGCGGCTCCGATCAAGAAGAAAATTATCTTTCTTTCTTTTTGCATCGTTGTTTTCTTGAAGAAGACTAGTGTGATTAGAGTGAAAAGTAGTAAGCTGTGGACACCAGCACAGGGCCATGCTACGGTTGCTCTTATCGTTTCTCCTCCTGTACTCACGGTCATTAGGGGAAGAGTTCCATATTCTGGGGAGGAGACTGGATATGTCAATGTGGCGTTATAGCCAAGAAGATCGAGTAGCGCTGTTGCGCATGCTGATGTGGGAACTGCCAATAATTGCATTGGTTTAAACGTACCGTATGGCCAAATTGTGTCCACTAGATAAATAACGCCTATCCCTGCGAGAAGAGACAGCGAGATAGAGAAAGTTTTGAGCCCAGCAACCCCATATGCCAACCATGTTGCGAATATGAAAAACGATACGAGTATGAGATACTCGAATGATAATGGCCAAGACTCGTTTATGAAGTCTGGTCTGATTTGTACGGCTTGACCGAGATTAAGAATCATCTGGTTTAAACCGAGAAAGTTAACACTTAAAATGTAAACTGAAGGAACAGCCGCAAAAATACAAGCTAGGAGGACGCGAAATCGGTTCTGAGATGTAGGCTGTTTTTCAACGATAACCTCCCAATCCAATATAGACTCTAATAAGAGTAACCATATGAAGAACAGGTAGAACATCCTCCCCTTCCACGTCAAGTCGAACATAAATTTTTCGTTAAATGAACCAAAGGCTTCGATGTTGAAAAAGTCAAGTAACAAAATTAAAAGGATAGGTATAAAAAAGAAAGACATTAGAAGAAAATGTACACGTCCCCTTTTTATTTCAGAAAGCTTTCTTAGCGCCTGTTTAATGTGTGATCTGAGCTTGATTTTAAGCCCCGAAAGGACGTTGAGCTAACAGAAAGAGCCTCTTTTCGCCACATGCAGGTTAGGCGTCATTGTCACAATGGTCATGCTTCTCACCTTGGTCAGTTGCATATATGAAGGACCTTATGTTCATGTTTAAATTTTTCTGCTTTGCTTCTGGAAGAATTTTGGCCCCCCTCTTTCGAATATCTGTTTCTCATAGCCCAGATCGCACTACACATTAAAACTCTCCTTCTTTTAAGCCGCAGAATTCGGCCAAGCCAGCCAAAACTGGATGAAATTTCTTTCCAAGATGTATCTCCAATGGGTATACTTCTCATTTGGGAATACAAAGTTTAAAGTGGCGCATCGTAGAATAAATACGGAAAACTGTTGCCGAACATACGTCTAGAAGAAAATTCCAGAAGACTTAAGATGTGTACGCCATGTACTCATCGTGTGAAGAGAACGGAGGAAGATAATCCTGAAACGATGTCGTTTGCGCGCGCGCGCATATGACGCTTTACTTTTCTCTCTTGTATTTTTGATATTTCTCGGCCTCCTGTTCGGAACACTTGGCTCCATT
This sequence comes from Candidatus Bathyarchaeota archaeon, assembly GCA_029883255.1. The sequence goes on from JAOUJL010000059.1 coordinate 6,155, forward strand.
CGCACGCGCTCTTTCAAAGCTGTTAATTTAGAGTCTGAGGAAGATACCAGCGCATCCACAAATATGGGAATGATAACCTTTGACGGCGCGTCATACAATCTTCCAGACGACGTTTCTAAAACGGTTGTAACCTATTCTGCTGAGTACTTTGCTGATGCCAGCTACTCCTTTGATCATTGGGAGCCAACTGGTCTGATCTCCGTATCTGACGCGAATGCTAATCCGACTACTGTGACAGTTTCTGGCGACGGAACCCTCAAAGCAATTTATACTGTGACAGTTTCTGGCGACGGAACCCTCAAAGCAATTTATACTGCGCATCATAATGACCACATCAGCGACAAGTATGCGCCATTAGTCATACCTGTCAACGGCAAAAAAGTGACGGTGGCACCTACTATTACGTGTACTACACTAGAAGATGATGGTTACCACCCGCACTATCACCCATGTAAGTCTGCACAAACACTTCTTGTCGATGATGAGTGGAGTGACAAAGATGCGAATTATACGTATCTGTTTGAAGATTGGACAGACTATGATTGGAATGATATAAACGTCAGTTTACACGCCGTCACAAATGATATAATACACGTAAAGATTTGCTTAGAAGACCGTGAGGCAGATTGGAAGAACCCCTTCAGCGTTGAAGTAACCCCGGAAAGTCTAACCGTAGATGTTTACTGGAACAGCACAGATTATCCGGGAGACCACGTTGTACAGGTGAATCCTAACGAGACTGTAGATATCGAGTTGTTTGCCGAGTCTAATCCCGGAGATATTGCATTTATCAACATTATTCCTGTAATTGTGCCGAGATACACGCTAACTATAACTTCCACATCAGGCGGAACAACTGATCCCGTTCCTGACAACTATTTGTACGATGAAGGGACTGTTGTGTCTGTTACAGCCATTCCAGACTTGGGCTATTTCGACCATTGGGAACTGGATGAAGTTTATGTTGGACCGGCCAACCCAATAGATGTAACAATGGTCGTCGATCACACTCTACATGCGGTCTTCAAGGCTTTGGTTCCCATGTATACTTTAACTATAACTTCAACGACTGGAGGATCGACTAATCCTTCCCCGGGCCCGCACTCATACGAGGAAGGAACGGTTGTTAGCGTTGAAGCTAGCCCGAGTACAGGTTATGTGTTTGACCTATGGGTTCTAGACGGGTCAAATGTCGGTTCAGATAACCTCATATCTGTAACAATGGATGAAGACCACACGCTACACGCTATCTTTGGAGAAGCTTCTTCTCCACCTGTTGGAGGCCACGCCATGCCAATAGACAGCTCTCATTTGTTGGCCCCAAAAATTGGCTTGGTCTCGGGAATAGGCCTAGCTTCCATTCTTCTAGTCGCTATGGCTGCAACAATTATCTTAATTAGATGCAGATACAAACGTTCTAGTGGGAACTTGAAGGCTCCATAGCCCAGCGGAGAACCACTGTACTATGAGCAGAAGAAAGAAACGTAAAAAAGAGAAAAGCAGAAATAAACTCGCATATGGGATTATCGCTGTCGCCTTCATCCTCATCCTTCTCGCATATTATCTCTTCTTCCTTCAATCAAATCAGACATCACAGCCCAAGGCAGCAATAGTTGATCAATTAGGCTTCAAAGAAGAGACGCGCAACCAAACCTTCACCCAAACATGCAAAAATATTTTAGAGACTGCTGAATTCAGCGTGGACTGTTATGATAGTGAGGATGTCACGGTTGACTTTTGTAAGAATCTTCTCAATGGTTACGAATTAATTGTCCTGAGGGTGCATTCAGCACTAATAGGAACTACAGAGTCTCTTGGCCTCTTCACTTCCGAACATTACGATCCTGATAACATTCCTCCCGCTTAC
>JAOUJL010000014.1 GCA_029883255.1 Candidatus Bathyarchaeota archaeon
GATGACGGCAGCATAGATTTGACGCAGATTAGGAATGCTACCAAGCAGATGGGATGTGCACTCAGAGATAAGGTTGGCTATCACGTTGTTGTTGTGAAAAGCACCGTTGTACCCGGGACAACTGAAGATGTAGTTTTGCCGATTTTAGAGAAGTTTTCTGGCAAGAGAGCTGGAGTAGATTTTGGCATCTGTATGAACCCGGAGTTTCTGAGGGAGGGGCGAGCTGTTGACGATTTTATGTTTCCGAGAGACGTTGGCATAGTTATAGGGGAATTTGATCAGAAATCTGGTGATTTGCTTTCTAAAATCTACGGGAATTTTGATGGGGAGATTTTTAGAACGAGCATTAGGGCTGCTGAGATGATAAAGTATGCTAGGAACTCCTATCTTGCCAAGGACGTTTCGTTTGCAAATGAGATTGCAAATGTTTGTCAGAGGTTGGGCGTTGATTACTTGGATGTCAAAAAGGGGATGGAAATGGATGCGAGAATTGGGGAGGGAAGGTTCTTGGATGCGGGGGCAGGGTTTGGAGGATCTTGTTTTCCAAAGGATGTGAGTGCAATAGTTGCTGAGGCGAAAGAAAGTGGAATTGCACCTGTTCTGCTGGAGTCCGCCTTGAAGGTTAATGAAGCTCAACCATATGAGCTAGTGAGGTTGACAAAAGAAGTTGTTGGAAATCCTCTGAAAGGAAAGAGGATTGCTGTTCTCGGATTGGCTTTTAAGCCTGGCACTGATGATATGAGGGAGGCTCCGTCGATAAAGGTTGTCAACTCGCTTTTACGTGAAGGGTGTGAAATTAGCGTTTACGACAATAAAGCTGTTGGTAATGCTAAGAGAATCTTTGAAGACAAAGTTGAGTATGCAGAGAAGGCAGAGGAGGCACTGAGGTATGCGGACGCTTGCGTTATAGTTACAGAGTGGCCTGAATTCGCGGATCCCAAACTGTACACCTGCATGCGTGGTCGGGTGATTATTGATGGAAGACGGGTTTTGAACCCAACTACGCTTCCGCCGGGTTTCACTTATCATGCGATCGGGTTTCCCAGGGCTGTGAAAACGTGATTGACAAAATAGTTTCAGAAGACGTTAAACGTATTGTTGGTGCGATGAACGACGTCTTTCCAGATGGAAAAGACGTTTTGGTTACCGGAGGCGCTGGTTTCATTGGAAGCTACCTATGCGACGTGCTCATTGAATTGGGTGCCAATGTCACCTGTCTAGACGACTTTTCAACAGGATTGGCTATGAACGTAGATCATCTTTTGGGAAAGAATAACTTTCGTTTGGTTAAAGAGGATGTTTCGAATTTTGGCGGCGCAAAGGAATATGATTATGTTTTACATTTTGCCAGCAGAGCCTCGCCTGAGGAGTACCAGCTGAATCCGGTCAAGACGTTACTTGCCAACTCTTTAGGTAGTTACAGGATGCTTGAATTGGCAAGAAAATGCGACACAGCAATCTTGTTTGCCTCGTCTTCTGAGGTCTATGGTGACGCCAAGGTTATACCTACTCCGGAAACTTATTGGGGGAACGTTAATCCTACTGGCGTCAGGTCCTGCTACGATGAAGGTAAACGGTTCGGAGAAGCTCTGTTCATGGCTTACCAAAGACAATATGGGCTTGACGTGAGGATTGTAAGAATACACAACACCTACGGTCCAAGGCTTAGAGCAGACGGCTACTATGCAAGAGTCCTGTCGCGTTTCATATTTCAAGCGCTCAAAGGTGAAGATATCACGGTCTACGGCGACGGTATGCAAACACGCTCTTTCTGCTACATAACTGACACCGTGAGAGGCCTTCTCCAGGCGGTTGTTGTAGAAGAAGCCAAGGGTGAAACAATCAACATAGGAAGTCCCATCGAAACCACCGTATTAAAGCTCGCACAAGGAATTCGACAACTGATAGGCTCAAAATCTAGAATCACTTTCCATCAGTTTCCAGAAGATGACCCGAAAAGAAGATGCCCAGACATAACCAGGGCAAAACGTACTCTAAAGTGGACTCCTAACGTGAGCTTGGCAGAGGGCTTAGACCGCACCATAAGATGGTTCCGATCACGCAAACGGATGTGAGGTGGGGGTATGCGTCTTAAGCAGTTGTGTTTCTCTTTGCTGATAATAACCCTTCTTTTCGTGAATACGATGCAGATTTGTGCTTCTGATAATGCGGACTTAGCAAAGTGGGCAATTGGCCGTGCTAGAAGTAGTTTGGTCGATGCCTATAAATCGGTTCTCGATGCGGAGAAAGCAGGGGCAGACGTTACATCGCTTACGAAAAGGCTTACAAACGCGGGGTCAAATTTGACCAACTCTTATCTTTTATATGAGGTTGAAAGCTATGATGTTGCCGTAGCTTTGGCGGATAACTGTTACGAGGTTGGAGAAAAAGTAAAAGCAGAGGCAGAGGTGCTAAAAGCAACAGCATCCACAATTGCAATGGTTCTTTTCTGGTTTCAAATTTTTTGTTATATTGGTGCTCTGGTCATAATAGTTTTCGCAAGCGTTTTGGGATGGCAGGTTTTCGAAAAGCGGTATTATCGCAAGATTTTGGGAATGAAGCCTGAGGCAAGTTGACAATGAATCTTAAAGAATATCGCACCTTGTTTGCTTTAGTGGGCATAGGCTTGATTTTGATAACGACGTTTGCTTTCTTTTCAACGGTTTTCCCTTACCCGGTGACCGCTGAAAGGTTTTTTGTGTTAGGTCTTCTTGGAAGAGATAAGACTGCTGAAAACTACTATCCGAACGATGATCCAAACATTCGTGGCTTTGAGAAAGTGCGATGGTATGTTTTTGTGCAGAATTTCATGCTAGAAGCTCAGTATGTTTTGGTTAAGGTTAAGGTTCTAAACTCAACTATGACGCTTCCAGACGCGGTTGCGTGTACCCCTTCACCTGAACAAGCAATAATGAACTTGAGCGTTTTCTTGACCAACGGCCAATCTTCAACGATTCCTTTCTCCTGGTACTTAACAAACTACTCGCTTCACGGGGAATCTTTGATTATAGAAAGACTTGTAACAAATGGCATATCAATCAGCTTAAATGTTGGTGCAGTTAATGGCTCCAATTTCCGCTTAATTTTTGAAGTTTGGTACTACGATCCAGCCATCGAAGAGTTTAGGTTTGAGTGGGATTCTAGCTTTGGGCTTCGTTGCGCTTGGAATCAAATGTTGTTCAACGTAGCCGTCGAACAATAGGCGATAAAGCATGGATTCTCTAACTTGGATGTAATTTGCCATGAAAGATAATAGAACTCCTCTGGTTAGTGTGATCGTTCCGGTCTTCAACGAGGAAGAAATTATAGGTGTGACTCTTGAAAGGACACTGCAGCTACGTGGAAAGCTTAATTTAGAGGTCATAGTAGTCGATGATGGGTCAACTGATCAAACCCGCGAGATTGTTAAGGACTTTGAAGATGTGAACCTCATTTGCCACGAAAAGAATTGCGGCAAGGGAGGAGCCATTGTTACCGGCATGCTTAGTAGCCGAGGTGACATCATCATCATTCAAGATGCTGATCTTGAGTATTTACCAGAGGACATTCCCAAGCTGATTGATCCAATATTGCAGGGAAGGGCGGATTTCGTTTTCGGATCGCGCTTTTTAGGAACCATTAAGGAGATGAGTCGCTCTCACAGAGTTGGGAACATGATTCTGTCTCTAGCTGCAAGGTTGTTATATAACGCTCCCATTACAGATGTTATGACTGGGCACAAGGCTTTCTCAAGAAGATCATTGAAAACAGTAAAGTTAAGTGAGCGGGGATTTGGAGTAGAGGTTGAACTGACTGCAAAATTCCTTGGAAACGGCTGGAAACTGGCAGAAGTGCCAATTTCATATGTCTATCGCAATAAAGGGCGGTCAAAAATAACGTACATAGACGGATTGAAGTGCCTCGTTAAACTATTAAAGCTAAGAATCTCTCCCAGTGCGCGCTAGCATCGCTTCATTTCTAGAGGGTACAGGTTTTGGGTGAAACAATAAACGTATGCATAGTTTCACCAGATTTTCTACCAATATGGAGCGGTATTGGATCATACACGGTGGAACTCATCAAGCATCTTCCTGAAAACATACATATCCATTTAGTCACGTTGCGACGAACAATTCGGTCAGGAAAGAAAAGTATAGAGTTGGATGATAATTCTATCTCTAGCAAACTTAACAAGAATTTGCATATTCACTACATAAGCGAGGCTAAGGATACTTTTCTTTATCACCTTAATTTTCAAATTGCTTGTTTAAGAAAAATTCCACAGCTACATAAACAGTACCAATTTGATTTATTGCACAGTCATTTTCCGTTAATGTCTGACGTCCTACTGCAACTACTGAAAAAAAATCAGATTCCCCCAACAATATCCACAGTGCACACTACAATTGAAGGCCAACATTTAGGCGTCGAAATGGCGCGATCTTTTGATCGATCAATAAAACTTTCAGAGCTTGACAGATCAGAAAAAGCAAACCTTCTATTGTATATGCCCTTGAAAGTTTACGAATCGTTATTTTTGAGGAACGTTCACAGGCTCATCGCAGTTTCAAAGTTCGTGAAAAAAGAGTTAGTTAATTATTTGGGTGTCGCTGAAAAAAGAATAGGCGTTATACATAATGGAGTAGATACCAAAACGTTTTCTCCGAAGCGACTGTCAAAAATACCCGGAGAAGCTGCAAGATACTTAGACATTGGTTCTCGTCCAGTGATACTGTACACAGGGCGCTTAACCTTAGCAAAGGGTATTTCTGTCTTGATCGATGCCGTTCCTGAAGTAATCAAAAGCGTTCCCGATGCGTATTTTGTTTTCTCTGGAGGAGGAAACTATGAGCCCTATTTCCGGTGGTTGAGGCGTAGAGGCGTACATGAGAAAAATGCTCTCTTCTTAGGGTATGTAAAAGATTACTTTGACATGCCTGCATTGTATGCTTTGGCAACAATATACGTTGCTCCCACATTTTATGATAGTTTACCTCTTCGCGTTCTTGAAGCAATGAGTTGCGGAAAGGCTGTTGTTGCCAGCAATGTCGGCGGTATTCCAGAAATAATACAAAATTGGCATAACGGAATAATTATACCTCCAGGAAACAGCAAAGTCCTCGCAGAAAAATTGACTTTTCTTTTGGAAAATGAAAAATTTTCTGCCATGTTGGGCACACGGGCCAGAAAAACAATTCTGAGCAATTTCTCGGCAGAAAGAATGGCCCTCGACACAGCGGAAGTTTATAGAAAAGAAGTTACGAACACGCACAGATTACAAATGTAAAAATTGGTTGACAGGGAGGATTGAAAAATTGTCCATTTTCAAAGTTTTATGGCATCTACGTGAGCTCAGAAAAAACCAATGGTTAAAAACTTCTGAAATAGTAAAGATTCAAGAAAAGAAGCTTAGAGCAATTGTCAAGTACGCATATGAAAACGTGGAGTTTTACCATAGAAAATTTGACGCGCTTGGATTGAAGCCACATGACATTGAAACCGTGCAAGATTTGCAAAAGCTTCCAATAATTAGTAGGCTAGATGTCCAAAGAAATTTTCCTAATGGACTGGTTTCTACAAACGTTTCAGTGGAGAACTGTAAAAGGTATACATCTTCAGGTTCAACTGGCATCCCTGTAACTGTAATTTGTAACAGCAAGTGTGAAGATTTCAGAGGCGCTCTGTTTATGCGTCCATTTTTTGAGTGTGGGTTGAAATTGAGAGATAAAATGGTTCGAATTGCAGATGTTAAAAATCGGTCAAGTTGGTACGAATATTTTGGGTGGATGAGAAAAATATGCATTAGCCCTATGGCGCCTGTGAAAAATACAATACCTTTACTTGAACAATACAAACCCGATGTCATTTACGGGCACTCATCATACATCTTTCTTTTGGCAAAAGAAATCCGTGAAATGGGCGTAAAAAATATTTCTCCTAGAATAGTCATTGGCACTGCTGAACTGCTGAGCAAGAAGATGAGGGATTCTATTGAATCTTCATTTGGAGTTAAAATGTTTGACTTTTATGGCAGCGTAGAGGTTGAAAGACTTGCATGGGAATGCGAAGAGTGGAATGGCTATCATATGGACATTGATGCGCAAGTTATAGAATTTGTTAGAAACGAAGAAATCGCTGCACCGGGTGAGCGGGGGAAAATAATTGTTACTTGTTTATACAACTATGCAATGCCCCTCATAAGATACGACCTCGGAGATGTAGGTGTGGCTAGTGACGAAAAATGTGCATGCGGAAGAGGATTGCCGCTAATGAAACGAATAGAGGGTAGAACTAACGACTTTTTAAAGTGTCCAGACGGTAGATTAGTTTCTCCGATGGCAATTTTTGCCGTGATGGATTATTTTGCAGAAATAGCTCAATTCCGGGCAATTCAAGAAAAGAAAAACAAAGTCGTTGTGGAAATAGTAAAGGGAAGGGGGTTCTCAGATAAAACAATTCATCAAGTTGTAGAGAAAGTGGGGAGTATAATGGGCGAAGAAGTGTTGGTTGAGCCTGTTGTTGTCGATCATATTCCGAGAGATCCGACTGGTAAGATGCGGGTAGTAAGATCTCGGATCTGGGGAAGTGAGCAATTAGAGCTATGAGAATACTTCAAGTTACTCCTGGTTATCCTCCAATGTTGGGAGGAGTTGAAAATTCTGTATATGAACTGGTTAATAGGTTGCGTTCTCTAAATCATGAAGTCTACGTTGTCACTGCGAGTCCGGGTCGTTCAAGTGTTGAAGGGAATGTTTGGCGACTGCCTATACGTTTGAAATTAGAAGGTAGTTGGGGAGACCTGATTTTTTGTCCATCCATACTTGGCGCGCTTAAGAAAATACCTTTTGAAATAGTGCACACACATACACCGAGGAAACTTTTTGCAGAATTTGTAGCTCTTCACAAGCTGCTGAACCGCAGGAAATTTCCCTACGTCGTCTCAATACGCTTGCTCAACACTTCTTTATCGCCCTTTTTGGACGGAATTTCAAGAGTTTATAGAAAAACCGTTGAGAAAATTCTTTTCAAACACGCGGAAAGGGTGGTGGTACAAACGAAGGCGAACAAGACTTTTTTGATGAAAAATTGTGGGATCAACACGGAAAAAATCGAAATAATCCCAAATGCGGTAGATGCTAGGTTGTTTAACCCAAGTTTGTTTGATCCAAACCAAGCTCGAGAAAAATACAGGTTTAACGGAGACAAAATTGTACTTTTTGCTGGACGTTTAACAACCCAGAAAGGTTTAGAATATCTTCTCAGGGCAATCCCTTTAATCAGAAAAGAAATTCCACATGTGAAATTGTTGATAATCGGCACGGGTTCTCAAGAACGCTCCCTAAAAGATTTGAGTGCAACTTTAGGAATTGCAGATGATGTTTTTTTCTTAGGAAACGTTCCGCATGGCTCGATGCCTGAATTGTACAGCCTTGCAAGCATCTTTGTTTTGCCTTCTCTTAGTGAATCTTTTCCAAATGCTATGCTCGAAGCAATGGCTATGGAAAAACCAGTTGTAGCCACCAGAGTCGGAGTAATACCCGAAATTATTGTGAATGGTGAAACCGCTATTATAGTCAAGCCAGGAGAAACAAAACAACTTGCGGATGAAATCGTTCGTGTTTTGTCTGATGAAAAACTGTTGAGACGAATAGCGTTTAACGGCAGGAAACTGGTGACTACAGAATTCACCTGGGATTATGTTGTAAGGCGAACTGTGCAGCTTTACGAGAAAGCCCTCAGTTGAAGTGGATACAATGTCTGACTTCAGAAAGCTTTGGCTTCTTTTTCAGTTAAGGCGTAATGCTTGGCGAAAGACAGAAGACCTTCTGAAAATTCAAGAGAAAAAGCTTCGAGCAATCATTAAGCATGCATACGAAAACGTCGAGTTCTACCATAAGAAATTTGATTCGTTAGGTTTGAAGCCAAGTGATGTCAAGAACGTCGAAGACTTGAAGAAACTTCCGATGATATCGAAGAAAGAAATACGCGACAATTATCCTGAGGGAATTGTGGCTAAAGGGGTTGATATTAGGAAATGCAAGACGTATAGAACTTCTGGCTCCACGGGAATACCATTAACTATTCTTCTAGACAAAAGCGCGGAAGATTACAGAGCAGCCTTGTTCGGAAGACCATTCTTCGAATGCGGGTTGGGCCTTAGAGATAGAATGGTGGAAATTGTCGATGAAAGGCATGTCAAGCGAGATAAAGAGTGGTATCAACGTCTAGGCCTTCTAGGAAGGCTTTACGTGCCTGCTACACAATCTGTCGATGAACAAATGCCCTTAATTGCCGCGTACAAACCTGACGCAATTTTTGGTTATTCTTCGTGGCTTCATCTTTTGGCAAAAACCATGAGAAAAGCCGAGAGTAAACAACTTTCCCCTAGACTAGTTTTTAGCACCGCTGAAATACTGACACAAGAACAGAGAAAATGCATCGAGTCAACTTTCGAGGTTGATGTTCTTGACTTTTATGGATGCGTAGAAGTGGAAAGAGTGGCCTGGGAATGCCGAGAACAGGTGGGATATCACATGGATGTCGACTGTGTTGCAACAGAATTTGTGAAAGACGATGAAGAGGTTTCGCCGGGGGAAAGAGGAAATCTTATACTTACATGTCTTTGCAACTACGCTATGCCCTTAATAAGATACAATATTGGAGATATCGCTGTCCCAACTAACGAAAAATGTACCTGCGGGCGCGGGCTGCCTTTGATGAAAAATATCGAAGGAAGAGCCGATGACATGGTTATAGCACCTAGTGGGAAGATACTTGTGCCGGAAAATTTTGCCCAAATGATGCGGGCTATTTCTGGAATCGGACAATACAAAGTAATCCAACAGAAAAAAGACGAGATAATAGTTCAAATAGTCAAAGGAACGGGTTTTTCCCAAAATACCGTCAAAATGGTTAGAGAAGAAATTAAAAGAATTCTCGGAAGCGACGTTCACGTTAAACCATTCATTGTTAGTGAAATAGAAAGAGACAAGTCTGGAAAACTCAGAGCTGTTGTAACTAAAGTTCCGATCTTTTAACCCCCTGATGTTTTAGTTACTAGAAAGTAAACGTTTGGTGTGTAGATGTAGTGGAAGTTAAAGAATCAGTTTCAGACTATATGCGTTTCTTAGAATGTTCATCACTGGCAAATGCATTTCAGTCTCGCCAGTTTTGTGAATTATGGAGGAAGATTGGGTGGGATCCTTTTGTTCTCGGTGTTGTGAATGGAGAAAATTGCTACGGAGGGCTTCTAGCCTATGTTCCTCATAGCATTCCGGTTGTCTCACAATTTTTCTTGAGAACATTCGTCTATTTTGGACCCCTTGTTGAACCACGGAACAACCCAAAAGTCTTGGATTTATTGTTAAGTTCCCTTTGTGTTAAAGCTAAACGACAAGGTGCTATGAGAATAGATGTTAGGGCGCCCATTCTGTTTCCACAACAAGATGAGGTTTTTTTACGAAACGGGTTTGTGAGGTACGATGTGGGAGGCGAGTATTCAGTTCATATTAATTTGAGAAAAGAGGTTGATGCTCTCTGGAGTGACGTGAAAAGTGGATGTCGTAAGAGAATTAAGAGGGCTATTCGTAAAGGCATAGTAGTAAGAAAGGTAGAAACCGTACGAGAATTGAAGGAATTTTATCAGATATATCTTACGACAGCTCGAAGACGAAGTTTCTTTCCATTCCCGTTTCAATTTTTCGAGGTCTTGTGGACCCAACTGGAGCCGCGAGGACTTGCACAGTTATTGATAGCTTTGAATAACATGTCCGTAATAGCTGGTAGGGTTAACGTAAAATTCCGTGGGAAAGTGACTACTTTTATTAGTTGTTCTTTGAAAGAGTTTTGGAAGTTAAACCCTAATCATGCACTGCTGTGGCATTCTATTGTTAAAAGCAAAGAAGAAAATGCACATACCTTTAGTATAATGCACTTACAAAGCTCAAAACCAAAATCTTCAGATGCAATTGACTACCATACATTCAAAACCAGTTTTGGCGGTTCCTTGGTGAAGGAAAGCGCATTTTATTACCGTGTTGTTTCACCAGTGAAGTTTCATTTGTTTCGAGGAATTAGCAGTCTCCTTGAAAAACAAGTTCAAAATCTTCAGAGAATACGATACTTCGCGAGACTGAAGAATTGAGGGTGGATTGAAAGTGTCTGACTTCAGAAAGTTTTTGCTTCTTTTTCAGTTGAGGCGTAATGCTTGGCGAAAGACAGAAGACCTTCTGAAAATTCAAGAGAAAAAGCTTCGAGAAATTGTCAAGCATGCATACGAAAATGTCGAGTTCTACCATAAAAAGTTTGATTCGTTAGGTTTAAAACCTGATGATGTGCAAACAGTCAAAGATTTAAAGAAGCTTCCAACAGTAACAAAGCAAGAAATTCAAGATAGCTATCCTGCTGAAACAGTAGCTAAAGGATTCACCGTTGAAAAGCTCAAAAAGTACACAACTTCTGGATCTACGGGTATGCCTCTTACAGTGGCCTTCGATGGGGAAGCTGAGGACTTTAGGGCTGCAGTGTTTGGTAGACCCTTCTTTGAATGTGGCTTGGGTCTTAGAGATAAGATGATGGTTGTTGGAGACGTTCGGCATTTTCCAAACAGTACGACTTGGTATCAGAAGATGGGATTCCTGAAAAGAGCTTATTTGTCGGCAACCGTCCCTGTTGAGAATAACATTCCTTTGATTACCAGATATGATCCTGACGCTATCTTTGCATATTCTTCCTATATTCTGCTGCTAGCTCATGCGGTCAAAAAGCTAGGGGTTCGAGAAGTTATGCCAGATTTGGTTTTCGGTACCGCAGAAATCATGACAAAGGAAACTAGAAATATTGTTAAATCGGTTTTTAGCACTGAAATCCTTGACCTCTATGGTTGTGTTGAAACTGAACGTTTGGCGTGGGAGTGCAGGGAACATGTTGGGTATCACATGGATATAGACAGCACAGTTATCGAATTTGTGAAAGATGGCGAAGAAGTTGCTCCTGGAGAGTCTGGTCAAATCGTCCTGACGTGTCTTTACAATAAAGCAATGCCTTTAATAAGGTATGCCGTCGGAGACGTAGGAACTCCCACAGAGGAAAAATGCCCTTGTGGCAGAGGACTGCCTTTAATGAAGAATATTGTCGGCAGAACAGATGACCTAGTGCTTGGATTCGATGGCAGAATTATCGTTCCGCAAAACTTTGCCAACATCATGCGGAACATACCCGGCATAGCACAGTTCAGGGTGATTCAGGAGAATGAAAACTTAATAATTGTGCAGCTGGTAAAGGGAAAGAACTTTTCGGAAGTGACGATTCAACGAGTGATAAGAGACGTAAAAGAAGTCGTCGGAAGCGATGTAACGGTGGAGCCCACAATTGTGGACGAAATCGAGAAGGACCATTCAGGAAAAATACGTGCCGTCGTATCCAAGGTTCATAGCTCTAAAATATTCTAGGCGAACGGCATGCGCGTGCTAAGGTAGGTAGTGTCTGTGAAACTGACAGAAAAAAAAGTTATGATTACGGGTGGGGCTGGCTTTATCGGGTCCCATTTGACAGATAGGCTTCTTGAATTGGAAAACGAAGTTGTTGTCTATGACAATTTTGATGACTATTACACAGGGAAAAGAGAGAATCTGAAAAAGGTCACGAAAAGCCCGCGTTTTAAACTTATAGAAGCAGACATACTTGACCACAAAAAATTGTCGGCTTCAATAAGCGACGTGGATATTGTTTTTCATCTTGCTGCCCAACCTGGTGTACGTTTCTCGACCCAAAACCCTTGGAAGACAAACAAAGTGAATGTTGATGGAACGCTTAATGTTCTCCTTGCCTCTCTGAAGAGTGACGTCGAAAAGATTGTAGTTGCTTCCTCATCTTCCGTTTATGGCGTGCCGATATATCTTCCCTGCGATGAAAATCACCCAACCCAGCCAATTTCACTCTACGGCGCCAGTAAACTTGCAGCAGAAAAATACTGTGACACTTTTTTCAGAATATTTAAGCTTCCGGTAACAGTGCTACGTTATCATACGGTTTACGGGCCGAGGCAGCGTCCAGACATGGCTATATACAAATTTGCAGAGGCGTTGTTTCATGGAAACCCTCCGATCATTTTCGGCGATGGCAATCAAACAAGGGATTTCACATATGTGTCTGATGCTGTTGAAGGTACAATACTCGCCGCTGAAAGCGAAGATAGCACAGGAGAGAGGTTTAACATAGGCAGTGGTTCAAAAGTTTCAGTGAATTACGTGGTTGAACTGATGAAGAAGCTTATGGACAGAGTTGACATTAATCAGGTTTATATTTCACCTCAAATTGGCGACGTTCCAGAAACCCAAGCAGATATTCGAAAAGCGAGAGAAAATCTAGGCTATTGTCCTAAGTGGAGTTTCGATGAAGGGTTGAAAACTTTTTTAGAATCGCATTTTACTAAAAAGCGGTAGCGCATGGAGGATCGTAACCAATTTGTATTTGCTCGTGGTTGCAATCGTTTGCATAACCACTTCAATTTTAGCTTGGACTTATGGAATTTACCCTTTAGTAGTCTGCTTTCTCTCGAAGAAGATAGGAACACCATTAAACAAAAAGATCGCCTTCTTTCCTTCTTTGTCAATAATAATTCCAACTTACAACGAGGAAAGCGTTATTGAACAAAAGATAAAAAATACGTTGCAAGTTGACTATCCAAAGGATCGCCTTGAAATAATCCTTATTGACTCAAAGAGTACGGACGAGACAGTAGAAATAGCTCAGAAATACAGCGAAATCACTGTAATCCAAGAAGAAAAACGGTGGGGAAAATCTCACGCAATTAATGTAGTGCTAGAGCATGTTAGTGGCGACATTGTACTTCTTACCGATGCGGACTGCTTAATTTCGCAAGATGCTCTCAAAATTGCTATGAGCAACTTTTATGACCAATCTGTAGGAGCAGTTGCGGCAATCCCCTTCTCAGTTTCAAGAAAGGAAAGGTCTAAGATGCATGTCTTTATTAGTAAATGCGAAAGCTCGGTAGATTCTATTGTTTCCGGCGTGGGAAGGTTTCTTGTTTTCAGGAGAGCCTTAGTACCTAGAATTGATGAAAGATGCTTAGCCGACGATTTTGAAATCAGCTTAACAGTCAGGGATTCAGGAAAGAGGGTTGTTTTTGACCCGAATGTAAAGGTTTACGAATCGGACTCGCCCAGTTTCAAGTTATGGTATCAGCAAATTGTTCGCCGAACAGTTACAGGACTCACTACGCTGTCTCATCATTTTAATATTGTATTGAATCCATCCTACGGTTTGTTTGGATTATTATTTTTTCCTTCTAGGGTATTTCTGCCAAAACTCACACCAATACTAATAATTGTGCTACTTGTCTCATTAGGTATTTTGGACTTTCAACTATTACTGTTTCTTACTGCAATTGGTATGCTAGTGCTCGGATTTTGGAGGCCTTCAAGACGATATTTGGCGATACAATTCGCTGTTTTACATGCCCTTCTTCTTTTTTTCTTGGGAAGATATTCTCCAGCGTGGAAAAAAGAACCACACGGGATTGACGAAGTGAAAAGCACGCAGTTTTAGTATAAGAGTCGCTACCCTTATGACCATTAATCCTTTAATTCAGAGAGATGCTCGGGATGTTTACTACCGCTCTATGCGATTAACTTTTTGCATCGTCGGTGATAAGTTCCATACCATTCATTTTTGCGATCTTCTCTAACCTTTGGAGAAGATTTTGCTCATTCAGGTGGTAGACCTGAATTCCTGGTTCTTCTACGCTCTTACAAAACACAAACCTGCATGGGAAAAAAAGAGGAGCATTTACCAATTCTTAAAGGGTCAGATGTAGATCAATATGAAAAATGTCATTTTGATCTTTGCGCCTCGCCCTGATACTGAAGTGTTAGGATGCGGAGGAACAATAACTCAGAAATGTGCGCGCCCAAGACTTAGGGAGGAAGTCCTATGATTCTTGCCAAATCTTTATTCAAGCGTTTTCTCAAGCTAAGTGCGGTCGTAAATCTATTCACTGTGATAACCGGCGTAGTTTTGATCTGGTTTTATCTAAGTGGTCTTAGGCTTGGCAATGAAAATGTTTCTATAATTCTTCTATTCTTCGGTGTTTTCCTCTGCACAATCTCTATGGTTTTCTCATACATTTTTTCAACAAAAGAGAAATTGGCAAAATTTTCACTTTTTTCCCTGTACATCCTCTCCTATTGCTTGCTTACCATCTACAGCTTTAGATATTACTTCTTCGGATCTGATCTCGCAGGGGAGTACACGATCGCTTCAATTGCTGATACCTCAAACAGTTGGCCAATTTCTCTTCTTGCAGTCGGATGGGGTCCAAGAGCAGGTCGCTATGCTAGCAGTCTCAGCGTCAGCGTTTTACCTATAATACTTTCAAAGGTTATAGGTATAGACCTTCTGCAATTGTTTAAATTTGTGATGCCAGCAATTGGCGCTTTCGTTCCAGTTGTGCTATACTTACTGATAGCTGAAGTCTACAGAGACAGAAAGTTGGCTTTCCTAGGTGCAATGTTGTTTGCAATATCTCACCTTCAAGTTTTTATGCTCTCTTACATGTTTCGCAGACAGGTAGGACACCTGTTCTCGGTTCTCGGTCTTCTTGTGATTTTCAAGGCGCACAATATCAAGGATGCCACGATTTGGAAAGCCCTTTTAGCATTGTTTTTCGGGGGCATAGTACTTTCGAATTACTATATCGCAGACTGGGCGTTTCTATTGTTTCTTGGCATTTTGCTGGCGCCAATTGCTGCAAAAATTCTAAGAAGAAAGATGAAACAGGATGGTTTGATACTTTCATGGAAAATGTTTCTCCTTTATTGCGGTATAGCAGCAGGTTGGTTATGGTTTGCTGCAAACATTATTTTCATGGAACACTTGAGCAATTTGCAAAAATCAATTTCGCTGGTTATTCAGTATGGTCCTCAGTACTTGTGGAAAGTTGTGACAACAGGCAAATTTCTGCCCTCAACCCCAGGCGGAACTACAGTCCAAGAAGGTCTCACTGGAAGCGCAATCCTAAACATTTGGTACTACTTTGTCGTTCTGCTTCCTGGAGTTGGATGGCTATATGCGTTGATTAGAAAAAAGAACAACATAAAAGAAATAGCTTTACTTTCATGGTTCTTCCTTGCTTTTCCCTACTTCTTCTACGAAAGCTTCTACGGTGTCATCGGTTCTTCAGCGCCTTTTGCCACAGGTTTCTTGGTGTTTTCTGTGTTTACTGCGATTTCTGTTCATCGATCAAGCTGGAAAAAACGGAGCCAAAAAATCTTCGCAATCTTCTCGATTATGCTCATTGCAGTTAGCCTTCCACTTAATTTGAGTCTAGTCAATAATCAAGTATTACATTTTCATCCTGAGACGGAAATTTCTCCTCAGGTAAGAGCCATCCAATGGGACATTAGCTTTGGAGATATGAAATTCGTTAATTGGTTTCAGAACTTTGTCCCAAGCGAAGAAGCAATTACCGTCGACGATCGAGGGTTCAATCTATTGATGGTGGCTAACCATCTTAATAAAGAACATCAAAGCTATCCTCGTTTTATGATAAGAAGCATTTTTCTTATCGCAACTAGTTCTTTTGTTCAACACGGGGTATGGCACACATATGTCTGGGGCTTTTCAACAAGAAACGTTTCTTCATCAGTTATGATTGCTAATAACTCAATCGTGTATTGTGACGGAAACACTTTCTTACTTATGCAATTTTCAAGCCAACAAAATTCTCTGTCATGATAATGACACTATCCGTAAAATACAGAGTCCAGTGTGTTTGATAGATACTTCTAGAATCTAGTTCCTTTTTCCCACGTTGCAATTTTGCTTTCACCTTAACTCTACGTTCAACATGCGCGCGCATGTTACTTTTCAAGGAACAATGCACCAAATGTATAATCATTGGTGTCTTTCCTCTTAAAAATCTCCCAAGGACTAAAATGCCCACTTCTAATGGCAGATATTTTGTATCTCCAGGATATTCTTCTGCAATAGAATATACACAATAAATAGTTGTTGCCATTATCAAAGAAGACTTCATTTTCTCTTATCTTCAGCCCAGAAGGTTCTACAAATTGCTCGTAAATGTCTTCTGGAGAATTTATCTGTGCAAGCCTATCTGGGTTTCTATAATCGAAGGTGATACTAAATTTACCTCCTCTGACAAGTAAATCTTTAATATTCTTGTTTATAGTTACCCTGTCATACCTTGGTATGTGTTCATAAACACATATGGAAGTTATATGATCGAATTTCGAATCAAAGTCCAGTTCTCTCATGTCCATAACATAATTTTTTAAATTCCATCCTTCCTGTTTCGACACAAAGTTTGCATTATTGACTAACTCTTCTTGGAGATCAATTGTTGTTACATCAACTCCCTTTGATGCTAAGTAATATGAAAATAATGACGAACTTCCACCTAAATCCAAAACCTTATGTTCTGGACTGAACTCGTTGTTTAGAACAACCCATATTATCTCCCAATACAAGAACCAAGGAAAATTTTTGTCATCAGCCGCTCCTTTAATACTCCCATAACCATAACCGCGGTTGATTCGTTCATATGAACTTGGTTCTCCAGTTAAATCAAAGCGCCCATACCAAGAACTGATTTTCAAATTTTTGGCTCTCAGCTTCTTAATCAAATTATTGAGTTCGTTAACTATTGCTAAGGCTTCATCTGACTTAAGATCGTCAAAGTCCATCGTTTTGTTGATAATTTTCTGGTGCATACAAATATATTATGGACTTTGAGCAGAAAATGTTTGCCACAAGATGTATATAATCAAATGCGCGGGCACGAGTTTATAACGTTGTTATATTTTCCGATATCGCGCGCAATTTTCTCATAGAATTGCTGGTGAATCTATATGTCAACAGGTCCCACGTCATAAAATTTCTGATTTGGCAAACTCCTCCAGAAACTAAACGACTTGATTATGAGAATTAATCCGGTATCTGGTTGCTTCTTCATTTTTGCGACAAAGGACATTAAAAGAAATAACGTAGTAACAAGTGAATCTAAGTGATTGATCGATGTCCCACAAAGGCTTACAAAAGGCTTGGAGTGAAGAGCTTCGTTCCATTGATGTCGTTATGTGCACCTGTAATAGTAATAAAACTTGGTTCAAAAGATGCTTAAAATCGATTAAAAATGAGATTCCCGTTCACTGTTTCATTCTTGTTGATTGCTTTTCGCGTGACAACACTGTAAATGCCGTGAAACAACTATTTCCAAACGCAAAAATTGTCCGAACAGAAGCCAAACTTGCTCAATCTCGCAAAATAGGTTTTGAAATGGTTGATACACCATGGTTTGGTTTTATTGACGATGACATCGAGTTCAAAAGGGACTGGTACAAGAAGATTATAGCACGCATTACAGAAGATGTGGGAGCAGTAGCAGGTTTAGCTATAGAAACGCATCCAGGTCTGGAGAAATTTGCCTACCTACGCATAAACGATAAATGGATGAAATCACGAAAAAAGGGAGTTGCAACAAAGCAAAATCCAGATTCAACGCGCGGACTTACACACAACACCCTGTGCCGTAGAAAAGCTGTAAGCGGCTGGTCGCCTCCACCAAACCTTGTAGCTTACGAAGACCACCACCTCCTTCGCCACATTGTCCGAAAAGGATTTAAATGGATGTCCGTTTCAGACGCTCAAGCAAAACATCATGGAATCCACAACTGCAAGAGTGAATATCGAAAGGCAAAATGGAACTATGCCGGTGCAAGATACATCGGAGCCACTAGTCTTCAGCGATTGCTTAGAACAACCATTTACATCGGATTATTAGTAACGTTCGCTAGTTTCAAAATTCGTGATCCTTCGATAATCACAATTTCATTTTCCGCCCATTTAGGAAGAATTGTAGGATATTTGAAATGGAACAAATACATGAGTTCATATATAAATGCCCGTACATACTGAAAAATTATCTTCCTAACACTTTTTGAGATGGATTCAATGAATGTATCAGTTGTTATCTTAACTCACAACAGAAATAGAGACTGTGCCGAAGCTATTGAGAGTTGCCTTAATCAAAGTTTAGAACCGTTAGAAATAATTGTTGTTGATGATCAATCCGATGTTCCGTTCAAATATCGCCATCCTAGAGTTAAAGTGATCAGATGTGATGAAGAAATGGGCCTCGCAGCTGCGAAAAATCTTGGTTTTAAAGAAGCACGAGGCGAAATAATAGCAATAATAGATGACGATTGCATCGCTGACCGCAACTGGACTAAAGTGATTAAAGAAATCTTCCATGACAATAATGTTGACATCGCAGCTGGAAAAGTCATACCGCTTCTAAATTCACGGCTACCATGTTGGTGGAATGACGATCTTTCTGTATTTATAAGCGTTCACGGAAAATCTCGAGAAGAGCAACCCAACGTATTTGGGTGTAATATGGCAGTGAAAAAAGAAACTTTCCTTAAATTTGGATATTACAATGAAAAGCTTGGCAGAAAGGGGGGGCTTCTTCTTTCAAACGATGAAACCGATTTTATTCAGCGGGTTTCTCTTTTGGGAGGCAGAGTCTTTTTTAGTAATAGAATGAAAGTCTGGCATAAAATTAGTCCAAAAAGGTTATCCATGGTTTTTCTTTTTAAAAGGGCTTGGTGGCAAGGAATAAGCAATAGGGTGCAATATCCAGTGAACACTATAGGATCACTAAGAAATATTGGTGGGATAGCTTCCTGCATGTTGAGGATTTTGTTCACCCCCAGACGTTCTAGATATTTTCTGTTGCGGTTGCTAGAGAAGTCGGGTTACTTTTGGGGGCTCCTTACATACCGTGAGTGAAACGCGCCCGTATGCTGATAAGAATATAATTTGTTCAACTTACCCTTTCGGGATTAAAAAGGCCAACGCCGTAGGCCCAAGGTTGCACGTTAATGTTTATGGTTTCCAACCATCATATTGTGCTGTCCAATATCTCCAAGCATTCCACTGCGCATCGCTGACGAAAGGACACCACCACTCAAGCATTCTTATGTAGTCAAAGAATTGCGGGATCTTTGAGTATGTATAATTTATGTAGTCTATTGCCATTTCTTCTAACTGTGCTTTAGTGTAGTCTGTCAAGATGTCATCCCTCATCTCGAGGATTTGCCAAGGCATGTTATACTCAAAGGTGCCGATGAATTTCTCTCCCATGTCTGAATCTTCTGCACATTGCTTAACTATTTTTTCAAACAGCCAGTCGATGTAGCCGTGAGCGCCTAGTGCTACTACATCATTATCGTTCCAGCTTATGTTCCATTCGCCATAAAGGCTAATTCCCCACACATCAACTTGTTTCATCCCATTTAAATATCCAGCTGTTTCTTCCCCACCACTTGTTCCATTTATTCTAAGCTTTCCACGCTTCAACCATTCATCAGCACTCCAAGGAATAATATGAGCAGCTACTTTAACATTGTCGAACCCCACTACGGACTTTGCTTCCATTATCATGGTCATAGCATTCTCGTAGCTTGATGGATGAATGCGCCAGTTTCTACCTATTCCTGCCCCACCCCAGTTTGTCCACGGATAGAGATTGAACTCCCAGCATGGCTCCCAAATGATCATCTTGTCGGAATATCCTGCCGATGACATCCATGTTTTTAAGTAATTAAAGAATTTCTTATATCCCGTTAAATTTGCCATAGGTTGTGCCGGAATATCTTGTTCCATATTTGACGTGACATAATATCTATCTTCGAGTGGGTCTATGTTAGTTATCCACAGGGCGAGAACAGGAACGTAGCCATTGTCCCAGCAATATGCAAGGTTGCGCTTAAGATTCTCAAAGTTTACCCCTCCCTCACTCCACGAGTTATCCGTAATCGTCATATGTCCAAAAGTATCGTAGTAACCCCCGGAAGGAACAAGAATTTCTGATGGCTCCGTAGCGCTATTGTTTATTTCTGCACTAAGCTGCATTCTGGCGAAAAGTACATGAGTACGATTATAGGAGCCGCCCGTGATGCCCAGTATGCCTCGTCCGGTATGAAACGCATCAAGATAAGACTCTGAGGAGTAGCCAATTGTTCCACTGGTTCCAATAAGGCTTGAATTATAAACTGTTGCAAATGAAGCTCCTACCAAAAACAGGAGGAGTATACCTACTACGAAAACTCTTTTTCCGATCTCTTGCGTGGTTTCACATCTCAATTCTGCGATCATCTTTCTATCCTTATAGTATATCTTACGAAGTAATAAACGTTCTCGTATATTCGAACAACACAACTACACTTGTCCCTTTTACCTAATTATACTTTCGCCTAATACGCGCACATAAGTGCACG
>JAOUJL010000106.1 GCA_029883255.1 Candidatus Bathyarchaeota archaeon
TTCAGGGTGCGCCAGAAGGGAGTGATGTCTTTTTCACCTTGTTGTCTTTCTTCCTCAGCGGCGTTAGCTGCAACCCAAGCGAAAATGCCTGTGGTTAAGGGACACCCAATAGTTGCTCCGTGTTTTTCGGCAAGAGCGGCGCGAATTTCACCAATGGTAATGACTTTTCCTTCAGGTATTTTTCTCATCATTTCATTAACTTCCATTGGCGCTGGGATAACCACTGTGCCTGTACCCCATCTTTTGCTCATTTTGTCAGGAATTTTTTCTACTTTTGGCAGACCCTTGTTGTCTTTTAGTTTTTCAGACCAGCTTTTCCTTTTTGGCATAGTTTTTCCCTGAGATTAGTTTCCAATTTTCCTAATAAACCTTCAGCACGCTCTAGTTTCTGACTCGAGGACTTTCTAAGCTAAGAAGAATTTAGAACTCGCGCGTGCATGTAACTTGAAAAGGAGTTTTCACTCATCCCTGATCATCGTTGAGGTTCACACATTTCGTGAAAGGATTGACTTTCCAGATAGATTGCAAGCATGCATTGTTATGTTAGATCTTCAGGTATCCCTTTCTTCTTAGCCATTCGACTTGATTTCTTTTGTACCGCCATATGATGTCGCCTCGCTTGTCAGACTGGAAGTCCCACGGCGAAACCAGAACGACATCTCTCACCCTTATCCACGCTCTTCTCTTCATCTTCCCACGTATTCTGCAGAGGCGTTCATGGCCATCCTGACACTTCACTAGAAGCCTATCAAACCCCAGCATTTTCTCCGCTATGCCTAGAACATCGTTGGCTACAGGCAGCACCATGTTCTTGAGTTCTTCTTCGCTTTTGACCTTCCTTTTTCCCAAGATGAGACCTCTGGATTGCCTGCTTACATAGGGAGGCTCCACTTAAATATGTTCAGGAAGCACCTCAGCTCACCATGGGTGAGAATATTTAAACCATGATGAGAATCACATGAATTAAAGAAGAACATAGCTAGAGGTACTGTGAAACGATGCGTGTGGCGTTAATAAGTTTCTTGGAAAGGTTAAAACGTGTTTTGGAAGTAGCAATAAGAATACGTGGTTGAAAAGGGAATTTGAGGAAAGCGGAAAATTAGAATTCGCGGACGACATATGACACTAATTTCAAACCCTTTGAGTGTATGTCCGCTTTAATTGTATTCATCAGTTTCAGCGGGTCGACGTGATGTATTCTTTCAAACACATTTCCACATTTCTCGGCTATTAGATCTATGGACGCGTTGTCTATCGATGTAGCATCCCTCCCTAGCAACACTCCTACGTCATCACATATAGGAAAGCCTTCATCCTCTCCGGCTGAAGGAAAGCAATCACAACGAGGAGTAATGTCCATTAAAACATTGATAAAAAGGAGTGGTTTGCGGTCAAAAGCTTCCATCATTGCTAGGAATGTTTCACTGAACAACTCGTTTATTGGTGCTTTCCTTGGTTCAAGCGCTCCCACTGGGCAAGTCTCTATACAGATGCCGCATCCAAAACAATTTTCATAGTTAAATACAGCTTTACCATCTTTCAGGGAAACGCCTTTCTGGGTACAAGCACTCACGCATTCCCCACATCCACTGCATTCAGCCGCTAATATTGGTTGAGATTCAGTATGTATATCTTTCTTAGTGTTTCTCGCCACGCCTCCCATTGCCAAGTTCTTGATCGCCCCCCCATACCCCAAATCGGGGTGCCCTTTGCCGTGTGACAAGACTAATATCCCATCAGCTTCGTACAGAGCTCTGGCTACTTCGATCGCACCAAGTACTCCATTCGTTGGAACCCGAACGGCATTATCTGAAATTAATATAGGGCAACCAACAACTTCTTCACAAAAACCATTTCTTCTCGCTGTGTCCAGATATTTGTCTACGGTTTCTCTGCTGCCGGGATAAAGAGTTGGTGTATCGAACAAATATGGAGAGTTCCCTAAGTCTTTAAGGATTTCAACAATTCTACCAACAATAGGCGGTCTGATGTAGTGGAGGTTACCATATTCGCCCATGTGTAGCTTCACAGCTACCTTGCCCAACTCCGTGAAATCTTCAATGCCTACCATTTTTAAAGCGTTTTCCAAGTTGGATATGATGTCTGACTTCACCAAAATGATTTCATTAGACGCCAAGACCCTTTCCCCAGTTCTTTTTTGTGGGTCAAGCAATTAATAAATGTAAGCAGCTTTTCCTAACGAGTGCGCGTCACATACGCTTTCAGAGGACCAGTTAATTTGATTTTGTCAGGATGTGTTGATGTATGTTAGTGGCTGTCGGAATACCTAGAAGATTAGCATTTTTCAAGGATTTCTTTTAGTTTTGGCTTTTCTGGGTGGTAGAGTGGGTGGGCGATGCAGAAGTGTTCGCCTTCTAGGAGTTTTGATTTGTCCCATGTAGGCGGATTTGCGTTTTTGGTTGTTGGTAACCACATGAGGTGTATTTTGAAGCGTTCTCCCTTGTGTTTTGTTTTATGCATCACTTCGACTGAGTCGAGTGATTTGAAGCCGAGTTTTTCCATCTGCCATTTTTTGAACCATGGGCTCCAATGGTTTTCTAGAGCTATTGTGGCGAAGCCAACCGCCTTCTTTTCGCTTTTCATCATATCAGTTAATAGTTGCTTTCCAAGGTTGCGTCCTTTCGCTTTTCTTAGCACCCAAATGCAGTTCATCACAAGGATGTCATTGCCGGTGATAGGGTAAGCGCACGCTTCTGGTGGTGCATATTCGATTTGACCAACAACTTGCCCGTTGAGAATCAGAACTTTTTTGTGAAAGCGTTTAGGGATAGCTGCCTCCAAGTACTCGCTTCTCTTCCTGTATTTTCTGAAAGGCATTGGTGCAAGACACTTGTAGAGGTGCCTCTCACACTTCCTGTTTTCAGTTATGTCTATGATTTCGATTTCGGAATGCGAATTCATTTTGCGCATAGTGCATTCAACGTATAAGAGGAGTTATTATTTTCTTATCCCTTTGTTTGTAGTAGAAGAATAGCTCTTGCAAGATCGCCCTCGGTCTCTTCTAGCACTCTCCTTGCCTCCTCCATGCTTTTGCCCGTTTGATCCGCAACAAGTCTAACATCCTCCTCTGGGACAACCACCTTCTTCTTTACCTTCTCGACCTCAATCTCTTTCTCGGTGATTCTCCCGCCAGTAACTTGGAAGATTCTCTGGCCATGCATCTCAAGCACAGCAACTTCTGGATTCTCCACAACAACCTCCTTTGTACTCGTTCGTAAGATAACCTCCTGAACGTCAGGCATCTCCCCCATACTTAGTCCCATACGCTGCATCATCCGCTTCGCGTCTCTCGGACTCACTCTCTTCCTACGCAACGCAAATCCTCCAACTAACCATTATTCTAACATAACCCTCATTAACTTTCTTCCTTCACACCCCTTCGCACACGCACCGCCACACCTCGCTTAAACGCTTTCATCTCCTCTCCAGTGAGCAAAGCTCTCCCAACCGCTAACACCTCACCCTTCCCATTTATTACAATAACTTCCTCTCGAGGACGTATCTCTACATCAGCGTCAACTACATGCTTGGCAAAGACACTTCTGCCTTTAGCAACGAACGGCTCGGCTTCTTCTTGAATCTGAACCCACAACCGCGGAGAATCCATACGATCCATTATCCTTTTAGCCCCCGCAATAGCTATAGAAAAAAGGCCATTAGTGGGTCGCAAAGTGGCTAACCGCTTCTTTCTTAAATACACATAACGTATTCTTCCCGTCCTCTTGGAATAGATGATCTCAACATTGTCTGGGAAAAGTTTCTCCCCAACACCCTTCCCAAATTGATAGTCCGCTATACTCCTAATCTTTTGAAGACCACCAGATTTATCACGCATGTTTTCACCGTTACAATTCGACAAGTATGAAGAATAGTTGTGAGAGAATCATAAGTTATAACTTATTCTGTGCGTGCCTGCATGCAGAAACGGTCTCTGAACCTATGCTATCTCAAGCAAACGCTAGAGGATATACGTGCACGAGAATTGAAGAAAGTACTTCCTTTCCAAAGTAGAATTGGCTGAAGAGTTATTTATATCACTCCAAAATTCTAGCGCTTTCTCCTACGTTTCTTCCGTCTCCAGACGAACAGCCCTGTGACAAGGAGCGCGAGCACCATCAGTATACAGATGAATGCTATCGGTGATGGGGGAGCCTCTGTATCGGTCCATGCAATATTAGTATCAACAATTTTCTCAAATGTTTGAAATGCCTTTGTGTAGACTTCACCGTAGGTTACAAGCGTTATAAGGCGCTCACAGAGGATGCCAGTCGCTTTGTCCCAGTGGTAGCTAACAGTCAAAACAGTGACGCTGGATTCCCCGTAGGTAGTGCCTGATCCTTCCAAGTGGTTTATGTCTCTGGTTGCCGCCATATATGTCCGGCGAATTGTTTCGTTTATGGGATGGCGTTCAGTAGGGGAAGCATGTACGAGATCATTTTTTTGAAGATTCGATGGAATGAACATGAGGGAGCCGTTGAGAGAACTTTTTCCAGTGTCCACGTCCACGTATTCGACGCTCTTGGTCTCGTTGCCATCCTTGTAGTGGATTACTCGCTCAAATGTTATTCTCGTATCAGAAATGGTTACCACAACGTTCTTCACCCATTCAGTGTTATTCAATACAATCAATTCAGGTGTTAGCTCCATGTTTGGGTCATCAGAGGCTAACGAGGCCGTAAAATCATACTTAACCCAGTCACCAACCTCTACACCTACTTCACTTTCTGCAAGAACTATCGTAGCCCGCGTCGAGAATTGAATTTCGAAAGCTACCAATAGCAAGAACACCGAAGCTAAAATCATTGAAACTTTTTTATCAGTCAACCTTATCAACGTTCGTAACTTTATTCAACAATATAAGTCTGTTTTTTCTGGGAATTAAGGAATTGCAAAATGCACGGATGCACCCAAGTAGAAGGCCATAAGCAACTTCACCAATACAAACATCATTGCAAAATACGCTATCTTAAGCAAATGGTAAAGAATACACGCATTCTCCCCTAAAGTCATGTTTCCAGATACAATAGCTTGTTCCCTATTCGGATCTAAGGCTTCTGTTACTATATTGAACGAAATATTTTCTGGCGACAACATAATGAGACCATACGAATTTGGCGGGCATACGTTTTTGCTATCGGGCAAGCAGTACTTCATGGAGAGACAGTAGAAAAAGGAGGGAGTGTCTGATGTGGGTCTATAACTTGTTTGTTATGGAGGTGTTGGCGCAGGTGGTTGAGCGGGTTGTGTCTTGATAGAGAAGAAAGCCACGGTAAGAAGTATCAAAGCAACCCAGAGAAGTATGAGACCGACACCGATTATTGTCAAA
>JAOUJL010000107.1 GCA_029883255.1 Candidatus Bathyarchaeota archaeon
TGTTCACAACAAATTTGCATATACACAAAATGTTTCATTCAAGGATTTCGAAAATACCATGCCAAAAGTGCAAGGCAAGTACAAACGGTGTGAGCTTTCACTGTGCAAAATGTAGCAAATGGTACTGTTTTAACTGTGGAATTGACTTGGGTAAATGTACAGAGTGTGGAAGCAAACTAGAATAGAAGGCGTACGCGACGACCTTATAAATATCTTCGACTTTCCTAAAGTAGGACGAGACTACGGGAAAACCTAGTGATCTGCTCGGGAACCCGAAGGCAGTCATAAACAACGATGAAATCATAAACATTTTCGAATTGGCCTGATAGCATGACCCAACTACAAACAACTCTACAGGCATGCATGCAGTGGGAACCAATCGTAGATCTGGAGTAAACAACACGCCCGCAAGAAAGAGTTAAGGATCTTCTCCCCAATGTCTACAAACTACGATAAGGTCTCTCATATCCACGTGTCCGTCTTGGTTGAGGTCTGCTTCTGGATCGTACCGTGGGTCCCAATACCAGCTTCCGAAGGATTGGCCAATTAAGGCTAGGTCGTAGACGTCAATGACGCCGTCGCCGTTTATGTCTGCCGACTTGTATATATGCGTGAACCTGATATCTTTGAGTGGGGTATCCCAGACTTTGAAGGTAAAAACATATTCTCCTGGTTGTAGTTTTCCCAAACTATACTTGTGAATTACCTCCTCAAAACACCAAATTATGGGTTCAGGATACCACATTTCAGCATTAGCCCATGCTTCGTTGTTCCAAACTTCTGCCGTTCCCCATGAAACTATCACCCCGAGAAATGGAACAGTCATATTAACATTCATGAACCATGTTTCGTTTTCATACGAAAGAAGAATATAGCCTGGATCAGGGAAATATGGATCGGGGGTTGGCTCCTCAGCGGTAGCTCTTAATGAAAACGAAAAAAGAACGATTGACAACATGCATGCCATTAGTAACATTGATACAATTTCAGAAATGATTTTGCTTCTCATTTTCACTTTCCACTCCTTCTCTTGGCATTTAAATGATATGATTTCATCAAATAAATAGTTTTTGACAAAACTCACCATTCATAACAAACTTAGACTTGACACATTGATCGATTCGCACGCGCGCTTCCAAGAATTATCCCTGAAAACTCGATGGCAATCTAGGTGCTTTATCCATTGAATGGCTCATAAGAAACGTCTAAGACGACTACACATTGTATAGGTTAGACCCAATATCCTGATAAACCTGTGAACAACACAAAGATGAAAAACAAATTTCCAAACCTAATGACTCTGCCAGCTTTATTGCTTCCTCAGCTGGAAACGCAATAGCGTTTCCCAGCCTCAAAAGCCAAGACATCGGTTTCCCTTTTGCTTTTGAAGAAAATCAATATCTTTTGGTCTATTGTCTAGGCGGCGTCTTGTTGGTCCTTCTTTCTGGACAAGGGAATATAGTCATAAAACAGGAAAATAAGTAGTAACGTAACAATTAGTATCATTCCAATCGGAGTCCACAAAAACTCTCGTAGAAACAGAGGGATGTAACCTATGTGCGACACGTGGCCAACAACTTTACCGACCAGAAAATTTTCTGCAAGATCGCAATCAGTCTTCCAGTCACCGTCCCAGTTATCTGAACCACTGTTAGCATCCCCCTTCGTTTGAAAATACCACACTCCACTCCTGAGCTCATTATCTATTGCTCTGTG
This sequence comes from Candidatus Bathyarchaeota archaeon, assembly GCA_029883255.1. The sequence goes on from JAOUJL010000107.1 coordinate 1,717, forward strand.
CACAATAAGCTCTCTTGGATCTGCAGGCTTGTGAAAAACAATAACATCACCAGGTTCGGCGGAGTCCTTCGGACCGACGTTGATATCGAAGCCGGTTGATACTCCTTGAACCATAATAAGGTCGCCTTTATACAAGGTGGGTTCCATGCTTCCTGAGGCAACTGCTAACATTGGATACTCCGTTTTCAAAGCCGTTGTCAAACTAATCCAGAAAGCGAAAACACTAATTACAACTACTGCGAGTAAAATAGCGGTCTTTACGTATTCCTTCTTGAGTATTTCTGATAGTTTCAACTGTTTCACCCCCACTTGTCCTCGTAATCTGGGGCATTTTTCTGCAATAGTTTTGTTAGTTGTTGTATGGTAAAAACTTAGCGTTTAACTAAATAAAAAGGAGGGAGGTTGAAGTTTCCACACCTTCGCTATCATCAATTTCCCGGTGCGTTGACCCAGGTAGTGCCAGTGTCTTAAATCTTTCTTTTGTTTAAGACAGTCCTGAAGGCTTTCTTGCATCTTGGGCAGTCGAAGAGCCCTATAGTCAGCTCGGTTCTCTTTCCCGTTCTGTCTGGGCGACCAGCCATTTTCCAAGACTTTCTTTGGCTACCAGCTTCTGCTCCACATTTTGGACATTTAGCCATGCCATTTTCCTCCATCATAAACATTCATCATGGTTTGAATGATATTGAATAAAAAACTTTCCATTGATTCCTGTCATTATTCATGTACTATCTGGGTTTTTTGAAGATTTTGACGTCGTTATGTTCGGTTACGTATCGAAATCCTGCTTCAATTAGGCGGCGGCACCATTCCACGCTTTTCGATATTTTGGTGACGTATTCGTGGGCTTCAAAGTTGATCAGGTGTGTATGGATTAGCGTTGAGTTGACGGTTCTGTGGCCCAAGAATTCATTGACGTGCAAAATGCCCTTGCATTATGCGATTACCTCTTTGACCATAGTAATGTTCAATGCACGCATAACAGCTCATTTTGTACCGACGGAAGTGCTATAAGTTGCGAGTAAGAGCCAAGTGGGTGGGGATAATTAGATTGGCATCCAGAAAAAAACTTAAGAAAATGATTCTTAAAACATTGGTTTGCATCTGCTATAATGTCAAGAGGCTTCGATATGATTTTTGAAAGTGTGAAATCAGAAGGCCTGGCTCACATTTCATATTTTGTGGGTTCCGATAATGAAGCCATAGTTATAGATCCGCGCCGTGACTGCCGGGTTTATGTCGACATTGCTCAACGAGAAGGGATGAAAATCAAGACTATCTTCGAAACCCACCGTAATGAGGATTATGTCATTGGTTCCCTAGAACTGGCGCAACTCACTGGGGCAAAAATCTACCACGGCCCAGATTTAGCCTTCAAATATGGGAATACACTAGAACACGGCCAAGAATTTTGCTTTCGGAAATTAAGGCTAACCGCCATTCATACGCCAGGGCATACAGATGAAAGTATGTCTTACGCCCTAGCTGACCTGGATGCAGGTGAGCAGGCTACGACGGTCTTTACTGGCGACGCTCTCTTCGTGGGTGACGTAGGGCGTACGGATCTCTACGGACCCAGTGAAGCCACAAGGATGGCAGAAAACCTCCACAACAGTATCTTCAATAAGCTTCTTCCCTTGGGGGATGGAGTAATTCTTTGCCCTGCTCATGGCGCTGGGTCTGTTTGCGGCGGAGCTATTAGTGAAAGAGAACAGAGCACACTGGGTTTGGAACGCATCTTAAATCCTGTTTTGCAAAAGACGAAAGAAGAATTTATAGAATTCAAGATCTCTGAACACCTCGAGCGACCTCCTTATTTTCGTAAGATGGAGCAATACAACCTAGAGGGTCCACCTATCTTAGGGCATCTCCCGAATCCTAGCCCTCTCTCACCAAAAGAATTTCAAGAACAAATAAGACTTGGGGCTGTTGTCGTGGACACTCGCACACCTCCAGCTTTCGGCGGAGCCCATATCAGAGGCTCTTACAACATATGGCTAAATAGGCTGCCGTCCTACGTGGGGTGGGTGTTGCCTTACGACAAACCAATCCTATTGATGCTAGAAGACAATAGAAATCTAGAGACGGCGGTTCGATATCTTGTTAGATTAGGATACGATCACATACCAGGCCATTTGCGTGATGGGATAGAGGTTTGGTACAAAGAATCCTTGCCGTTGGGTTGCCTAGGTCTCTTGACAACGCAAGAGCTTAAGAAAAGACTAGACAGAGGCGACGATTTGTTCGTACTGGACGTGAGAGAGAAGGACAAATGGGACAATGGACATATCAAAGGCTCCCTCCATATCTACGCGGGTCACATTGAAGGGCGTCTTGACGAAATACCAGAAGATCGCCCCATCGTGGTAGCTTGCAACACTGGGAACCATGCTAGCCTCATAGCGAGCATTTTGCGCCGAGAAGGATACCGAGAAGTGTACAACTTGCTAGGTGGCGTCACCGCTTGGCAAAACGCTGGTTACAACGTTATCAAATAATCAACCGTGCATGGGTCGAAACTCTGTTTCTAATCAAATGACAACATACACGAATTATAAATACAATCCTATGAAGAAATACTTATTTGTGCACAACATCTTATTTTGGAGCATGTTCCCATTAGGCGTATTTCCCTATATAGTAGGTGGTGTACTCATAGGGGCCGGCGTTGGTCATATTTACATCACAACAGGACTTCACGCAACACAAAGTAGCTTTTTCAGCACGACCCTCTCATACTTCTCAAAAAGACCATATTTTCAACAAAAGCAGTATCTAGATTCAAGAGGTTGGCGCCTCACCTTTGCGTTGGGGGTAATCTTTGGGGCTTTGATCTATACTATAACCTTGTCTCCTGAAGGTTTTTTCACGACCTCGGTACAATGGTGGAGACTTGCATTGGGCGGTTTCCTCGTAGGCTTTGGCACACGGCTTTCAAAAGGATGCACCTCCGGACATGGCATAAGTGGGTTGGGTTCTCTGTCTACCACTTCATTATATGCAGTCATAACCTTTCTTGCCGTTGGAATACTCACGGCGATGATCGTCCAAGCTCTGGGAGTGATTCCATGAGAATAAAGCATCTTTTTGTGTTCACCGGAGGTCTGCTGTTCGGCTTTGGGCTAGCATACGGTGGCATGTCAAAACAAGAGATCGTGCTAAGCTTCTTGCAGCTAAAAGATCTGGGTCTGCTCTTACTGCTTGGCGCGTCCGCTTTTGTGACAGCGCTTGTTATTAACCTTGTGCCAAAAGTCTTGAAAGGACCATTCCTTGGAGGAAAATTCAAGAAGAGGAGGCGTACACTAAACAAGAGAACTATTATCGGCGCAGTAATATTTGGAGTAGGTTGGGGTCTCTCTGGTCAATGCCCTGGGTCAGCCATAGCAAGCTTAGGAGTGGGCAACATCCCTGTTCTAATAGGGATCGCTTCAATGTTTCTGGGCGCATACATAATGGGCAGGATTTTTGCCTAACAAAAGCAATTCCACTCCGGCAAACACAGTAGCAACCACTTGAACGAGCTGGCTATGGCATGGAGCAGATAGTTGAGGCCCTAGCCAGCCCTTTTAACAGAGAGGTTA
>JAOUJL010000108.1 GCA_029883255.1 Candidatus Bathyarchaeota archaeon
ATCTCCTGCAAATGAAACTCCTACCATTCCAGCAACCGCGATAAGCAGTAGAGTATAATATTCAACGAGTCCTGTGTCATGTTCCATAAAACGGATGGAATAAACACAGGTCATCAATCCTATGAAGAGGAAAATAGCCGCCATGAATATGCTTAACATATCTATTTCCAGACAAGCCGCTATCGGACGCATGAAAAGTAACTCAGACGTAATCGTTACGATGCCGCCACTCGCTAAAATTTGATTGTACAGTAATGGAAGGGATGCCAGAGAAATAGCGAACCCAACTGTGGCAGACATCGCTGATAATCTACGGAAAACAATTTTACGGCCTAGTAAGCCTGTTAGTGAGGTTATTATTATGAAGAAAAACAGTGTATCCAGTGTAAATGTGAACATTTACCATCTGATCCTTTTCAGTTTTCTCACATCCAAGGTTTTGTAATGTTTGTATGCATGAAGAGTAATAGCTAATCCTATGGCGAGTATGCATCCTCCTATTGCGATGGATAAAATGACGAGCGCATGAGCCAGAGGATGCGTAGATCCTGGAACTGCATAAGCAGAGAAGGCTATGAAATTTATGTTTGCCGCACTTATCATTATTTCGAGGCTTATCAAAAGTCTAACCATGTTACGCTTGGCTATAAGACAGTATAATCCTATGATGAATAAGGCCACTGAGCATGCAAGGTAGTAGGTCAATGGGATCAAGCTTTCTCCCTTTCCTCAACTCGCAACATGACTCTGCAACAAGCTGCCGTTGCAAACAAGACGAATGCTAAGACGATTAAGTCAAGTTGACGCTGCCCCCATAGAATTGCACTAACTTCTTGGCCCACATCCTCGTCAACGGAAACCAACGTCATGTTTATCGGAAACTGCTGAAAACCTTGTTGTGAAAACTCATACTGAACCACTACAAGAAACACAGACATTAACGCCACCACAATTGCTAATCCGAAAACAGGCAACCATCCGATCTTCATTCTTCAAGCTCCCTCCTCGTTACCATGACCAATGAGAGAAATAGGGCAATGACTGCGCCTGCGTAGATTAGTAACTGGAAGACAGCGACGTAGGGAGCATTCAAAATCGCGAATAACATTCCGATTGTGACGCCCATCCCGCATAAACATACAATTGCATGAAGCATATCTTTGATTTCGATTGTAAGAATCGCCAAAACAATCGTAACGATGATGAGAAATATCTGTATGAAATCGATAAACAGTTTCAAACCTCCATTCTGCCAGAGATCATGATTCTAACTACTTGTCCCTTATCAATTTTAAGAATTGCCTTTGAGATACTCGCTACAATTCAATTGACTGAAGTTTTATGTAAAGTTTTAAGTGACGCAAAGTCTAAAACTACAGACAGAAGGAATCTTATGTCAACTGAACCCGGCTTTTCAATTCCCTTAATATTCGTCCTCTCCATATTATTAGGTGTCATATTGTACATCTTTGGAAGCATAATCGCTCCTAAAGTTAAGAAAACAACAGAGAAGCTTGCTCCATACGCTTGCGGAGAAGACCTTCCTGCAGAAAAGCTTCAAGTGAATACTGAAAAATTCTTTATCTATGCTACTTATTTCTTAATCTTCGATGTCGTAGCCTTCATGCTGGCAACATCCTTAGGTAAACCAGGTTTCTTCCCCATACTGTTCATTGCCATAATTTTGGTTGCCTCAGTCGTGCTGTTTTCGGTTCGGGTCCGGCAGGTAGAGAAAGATGGGTTTGATCAAGTGGGCTAGAACAAAGTCTCCGTGGCTTCTCCATTTCAACAGTGGAGGATGTGCTGGCTGCGACATTGAGGTTGTTGCTGCTTCAAATCCTAAATTTGACATTGAAAGATTTGGCATGCTCCTCAAGGGAAGCCCGAGACATTCTGACATTCTGGTTTTAACTGGGCCGATTACATTTCAGATTAAAGACAGACTGGAAAGGATATATAACCAGATGCCTGAACCAAAATTCGTCATAGCAATTGGATCATGCCCCATAAGCGGAGGCGTGTACAGAGGATGTTACAGCGTTCATGAGGGAGCCGACAAAGTTGTTCCCGTCGACGTCTATGTTCCTGGCTGTCCACCGAAGCCCGAAGCCATAATCGATGGAATCATAAAGGTTCTAAAGAATTACAAGGAGGCAACGCCATGAGTTCTTTATTTAGAGAACATCGAGACATTATTGAAAGGCTCAAGAAAGAAATCGGCTCGGAAAGTTTGATTGGATATGAGATACCTAGACCGCGTAGGATTTGGTTCTCGGTTCGCAAAGAGAAACTTGTTGATGCAATCACCCATCTGGTTGGAGAGGGATTTGTCCACCTTTCAACCATAACAGGCTTGGAAGGCGAAAACGGACTTGAGGTTATCTATCATCTGAATAGAAAAGGTTTGGAGGCTTCACTAAAGGTTGAAGTTCCTATCAAGCAACCTGTTCTTCCGACCATAACTTCGATTATTCCCGGTGCAATTCTGTATGAACGCGAAGTCCATGAGTTGTTAGGTGTAGTCTTTTCTGGACACCCCAATCTATCTCCATTGATTCTGCCTGAAGATTGGCCAGAGGGAGTCTACCCGTTGAGAAAAAAGTGGACAAATGAAGAGATTAAAAAGAAATTATTGAAGGGCTCGTGAAATGTCGTCAATTATCAAAATACCGTTTGGTCCTCAACATCCCTCGTTTAAAGAGCCTGAAAATTTTATGTTCAAAGTTGACGGTGAATATGTGGTTGATGTTACTCCTAGAATTGGATACGCCCACAGGGGAATCGAAAAAGCCCTTGAAGACAGGACGTACATTCTGGACCTATACTTGGTCGAGCGAATCTGTGGAATATGTTCTCAGGCGCACACTACATGCTACACACAAGCTGTTGAAGAAGCTTTGAAAGTCGATGTTCCACCTAGAGCAAAATACATCAGAACTATTGTAGCTGAGCTTGAGAGGATACATAACCACTACTACTGGCTTGGAATAGTCGCCCATGAAATCGGATTTGAGACCCTCTTCATGTACACTTGGAGAGACCGTGAAATTGTCATGGACTTACTTGAACTCCTCTCAGGAAATCGTGTACAATATGCTATGAACATGATTGGAGGGGTTAGACGCGACATCACGCCTGAAATTTCTTCTGAGATTATGAAAGGAGTGAAAGTTTTAGGAGAAAGAATGGAATACTATAAAAAAATATGCTCGAACGAGCGGACGGTCCTTACTAGGTCAGTGAACGTCGGAATCTTGAAAACGAAAGACGCCATATCACTCTGCGCTGTCGGACCCACTCTACGCGCAAGCAATGTTAAACGCGACGTTAGAGCCGACGATCCTTACGCGGCGTATGATGAAATTCCTTTTCACGCGGTGACTTATGATGGGTGCGATATAGCAAGTAGAATCGCGACCAGATGTGACGAAGTTATAGAGAGCGTAGAAATAATTCGATATGCCTTAGGACATCTGCCAACTGGGTCTATAGAAGTGATAGTCTCAAGACTAGTTCCGTCGGCTGAGATCGTCAGTAGAGTGGAAGCCCCTAGAGGAGAAAACATGCATTATTTGAAGTCAAATGGAACAGATAAACCAGAAAGATATAAAGTCAGAGCCCCAACATTAGCCAACCTTACTGCATTGTGCAAGATGCTGATTGGCGGATACATCGCCGACATCCCAGTTGTAATAGCTGGTATCGATCCGTGTTTCTGTTGCATGGATAGGCTCACTTTCGTTGATGTAAACAACGATAAGAGCTGGGGTTGGAAAGGTGAAAAGCTTAGGAGATATGGAATTAAATGGTACAAGAAACAATAATTTCTCTACTCCAAATAGTCATCTTCCCCGGATTCCTCTTCTTTATAATAGCCGCGTTTTTCTATGAATGGGTTGACAGAAAGTTTGTAGCTCGTCTTCAAAACAGGTATGGCCCGCTACACACTGGGCCTCTAGGTTTACTTCAACCCTTCGCGGACTTTCTTAAGCTTCTCTCTAAGGAAGACATTATCCCTTATGCAGCAGATAAACTTCTTTTCTCTGTCGTGCCAATATTCATGCTGTCTCTTCCTTTTACAGCCCTCTTCTGCATTCCCATAGTCAATTCTACGGCCCCTATCTCCTTCGAAGGAGACCTCATTCTCGTCATATTTATAACAACCCTTATCGTCATCTCGGTGTTCATAGGAGCTTGGTCCTCAACAAACAGGTTTAGCACAATCGGCGGTATGAGAGCATGCCTTCAAATGCTTGGATACGAAATCCCAATGACCATTGTTATAGCCGGACCAGCCATAGCCGCCAAAACTCTAAGCATAAGCAAAATCGTTCAATGGCAAACTGCGGGATTCTGGTTCATTCTTACTCAACCACTGGGTTTCATCATTGTAGCCATATGTTTTTTAGCTGAACTTCAAAAAATTCCATTTGACATTCCAAAGGCAGAAACCGAGGTAGTGGCTGGCTGGCTTACCGAGTTCAGTGGTAAGAAACTGGCGTTACTAAGGCTTGCAGGAGACCTTGAATTTGTCTTGGCAGGTTCGATAATGACATCATTATATCTGGGAGGGCCATCTGGATTCTGGTTTATGCCACCATTTGTATGGTTCATCATAAAACTGACAGTCTGTATATTGATACTCTCTAATCTGAGAGGTTTGTTTGCCAGATTTAGAATTGACCAGTTGATGAGAGGGGTGTGGAAATATTTGACCCCGCTTGCTCTCCTTCAAATAATCTTGGTTGAGCTAATTCCGTGGTGATTTTATGAGCATGGAGGAGGAACTCATCAGACATCTACTGAAAAAGCCGGTGACCCTGCGTTACCCATATGAAAAGCTTCCTCCAGTTAAGGGGTTGCGTGGAAAGCATGTTTGGGACTCTGAGAGATGCATCGGATGCGGGTTGTGTGCCACAGATTGTCCAGCTTTCGCCATCGAATTGATAGGTAAAGGCCTCACAGCAGAACTCAAAATCTACCTTGGCAGATGTCTATTTTGTGGGCAATGTGAGGAAAGCTGCCCAAGAGAGGCTATAAGACTTACTCAACTATATGAGCTAGCTGAATCTGACCGAAAGAACCTGATTTTGGAGTTCAAAAGAGAATCCACGTGAAAACTTCATAAAAGTCTACTTGTGTCAAATGGTCATAACTTCTTTACTAGATTAGAAAAGGAGCCGGTGGGGTTTATCAGCCTAAAGGCACAGGTCAACCTTCAGATGGGTTAAGTATCCAGCCAAACCGTAGAACGGGAGAGAAA
>JAOUJL010000109.1 GCA_029883255.1 Candidatus Bathyarchaeota archaeon
CTGATTACAGAAAAGGTGCTGATGTTCTGCTGAAAAAAGGTGTGGAAATAGTTGCTGTAAAATTGGGTAGCAAAGGATGCTACGTAACGGATGGAAGAGAAAATCACCTTATAGATGCCCTTAAAGTGAAAGTTGTTGACACGACAGGCGCGGGTGATGCTTTTTGCGCTGGTTTTCTTTATGGTTTGATTTCTGGCAAAAGCCTCTATGAATGTGGAAGACTTGGCAATTTTGCGGCTTCAAGATGTATAATGAAAATGGGTGCTAGGGCAGGGCTTCCGAGGCTTAACGAGGTATTGAATAACAAGATAATACTATGATTAAAATGAAGCGAAAGAATAACCTGATTATCACTGTTAGAGAAGCACATGAAGATGATGCCACGGTGATAAAGAAAATTTTCGACAGTGTTGTAGCGGAAAAATATTGTGTCGTTCCAGAACGCTCATGGGTAGGAAAAGTTTTTCATTTTAGACCTCTTTCAATTTTGAAACTTGATCAGCGTTGTTTATAGGAAACTAATGTATAAGCTTATAAGTTTAGGTTCATAGTTGTTCCTCTAGTGGGGTTGCTGATTGTGGAGCCCGTTGTGGAGATGAAGGGCGTATCTAAGAGGTTTGGAAGGATATTGGCTTTGGACAGCCTTAACTTGGAGATGAGGGGCAAAGTTTTGGGCTTGATTGGACCGAACGGAGCGGGAAAAACCACCCTCATTAACATTCTCTTGGGTTACACAAAACCAGACGCTGGTGAAATTCGCGTTTTGGGGTACGATGTAAAGCGAGAGTTAATGGAAATCAAGAAGAGAGTCGGCGTTCTCCCCGAAAAACCAGGGTTTCCAGAATCCTTCTCGGGTAGTGGATTCCTTACTCGCGTGGCGAGACTGCGGGGCCTCACAAACCCGGAAGAGCAGGTGAGGGAGAGCCTAAAGGCAGTGGGGCTAAGCCAAGTGGCACATAGGTCGATTCGGACTTATTCAGCGGGTATGTATCAGCGACTCGGTCTGGCTCAGGCCTTGGTGGGAGAGCCGGAACTTGTTATTCTCGACGAGCCTGCGGCGAATCTTGATCCTTTGGGAAGAATGGACGTACTTGAGGTTATCTCTAGGTTCAGTGAAGAGAGGGGCGTAAAGTTCTTGATTTCTACGCATATACTTTATGATGTAGAGAGGACATGTGACTGGATTTCGATAATCGATGCTGGAAAGATAAGGGAGCAGGGGTCTGTGGAAGAGCTGGTCCAAAAGTATTCTGGACTTACCTATAGAATCGTTGTTTCGGACCCAAAGACTTTTGCGGCTGAGCTGGCTAAAACCGGCTACGTCAGGTCTGTTGAGTTTCAGGATAAGGCCATAATCGCTACTGTCAAAGGAGAAGTCAACATGTATGAGGAGACAATGGAGCTTGCTAAATGCGTAAATGTTACGGTTCATGAGGTTAGACCAGTTTTGGGTTCTTTGGATGAGGTCTTTAGGGCGGTGGTGAGCCGAAATGAGAGGGAAACTACGTGAACTGATAGCTTGGGAAGTGCAGGATAACTGGGCTTTTCCAATTTTAGAGCTTGTCATTGCCATCACCATAATCCAGGTCATGCCTATAGTAAGCCTTACGAGGGGCCATGGGGAGGTTGCAAGGCCCTTCTTTGAAGCGATGCTCTTTATCCTTGTTATTTCCACGGCTATAGTCTTCGGAAGAAGCTTTGGAGAAGGCATAGAGAAAAGAAAACTCATTGTTTTGCTATCTTACCCAGTAAGTAGAACTCGAGTCTTTGTTGCCAAATATCTCGCGAACCTTTTGACGATTTTCTTGATTTTTGGCTCTGTGTTACTTGCTGAAGGCGTGTCGTTATTCATGTTTGACAACCGTTTTCCACTAGTCATATGGGGTTTTATGTTCCTTTATCTCTTCTTAGCGGTTTTCTTTACAAGTTCCCTCATGACTTTCATAACTCTCGCCGTCAAACGCTTCGGGTTGTCCGTTCTAATCCTTCTTATTTGCATCTTTGGGATGGAGTATTGGCTTAGTCCACCGCGAACTTTTATCAACAACCCAATCGCCTATTTGTCGCTGAACTTGGGGCCTTATAGTTCGGTTGTTTATTCCTATACATGGTATTGTAATACGCTCAATATTGGCATAGCTAGAAGCGGTGTGACACAAACCTTCTTTCTAACGGCTCTGGGCTACGTGCTGGGAGGCGGGTTGATACTCCTTTTGGCGTCGCTGTTTCTCATAAATAGGATAGACCTCGACTAAGAGGAGACATAGACATGAGACTCTTAAGAAGTGGCATGATTTTTCTGGTCGTTGGCGTATCTTTACTAGTTGCAACAATCCTTAGAGCCAAACCAATAATGATGAGCGTCGGTTATGCGCCATTTCCTGATGTGTTGGGACCGTTTCTACTCGAACCCAGAAAAACTACCATAGTGTTAAAGGACGTAAGTCCTCAGAACGTTACAGTGGCTGTAGTAGCCGCGCAAAGCTGGCGTGCCACCCAAAACATCAGCGAGGTTGATCCCGTATTTGCCGCCAGCGGAATGATGAAACTGGACCGTCTAACCTTTAAGGTGGCTGTGCGCGGAGTGTATTACATTATGGTGATTACGAATGCTGGCGAATTTGCCGACGAAGCAGATTTGGCTGTGGAGCAATGGGGATTTGCCGAGGATTTGCTGTGGATTTCAGGTGTAGTCCTGGGCGTCGGCGTGGTCATGATCGTTATCGACCGAGTGAAATTGTTAAGTCGCCACGATTGATGCTGACAATTTCTTCTCATCGAGGGATGCGTTAAATTTTCGGTTTTAGCATAAATAAACTTAAGTGCGAGTAGTGCATATACGACTTGTGGAGAATGACTTGTGAAGAAGGATGTTTTGTCTGTTGGAACGGCTTTGGCGTTTACGTTAATGTTTTTCGCTAGCTTTATATCCGCTGTTATGGCGTTGACTGACTGGTACGACGACTACAGTCCAGACCACACCGCCTATGCGTATGTTGCCGGAGCCTACGTCTACTACCCACCTCCTTTGGGGTATTATGACCAGGCTCACGAAGGATCTATCACAGAGGGCAACGTAATCCGTTATGCCTTCACTCGATTTCGGGGTTTCGATAATACCCATATAGAGGTATATAGACACACGTTTAATCTCGCAAATTACACCAGCATACACAAACTCTACAGTTACGATGACATTTGGTTCATAGAGACATATACGGACAGCGGAAACGGTACCATACCACAATCAGCGGTTACTGTGGAAATCGGTCCGCCAGGAATCCAGTAGGTGGGGTCGCCTTGCTTTATCGGTGGAAAACCTTCCTTCTTCCCTTTCTTTTTCTGCTGCTGTTCTCTTTGCCGGTTACGGTGCCTGTTCGCTCTGAGGTCATACACCCCTACGATTGGGTTAAAGTCGGAGCCTACGCAAAGTACATATGGACTTCTGGCTTAACAGTCAAATTCCCGAACGATACAAGACTTTGGTTTCATGTGCTTCATTCTCCAGTCGTTCTGGAGTGGGCTGTCCTCGAAAAACAAGGAGACATTGTGCGCCTAAACGTAACCCTATTCATTAATGGAACAGCACACATATTACCTCCCGGGGTCACCGTTTTTGAAGCAGAGTACCGCGACGTTATTTATCGCAAAACCCTGTTCTTCGATGTTGATCTATACACGCGTGAAGCTTCTCTAGATGGGCAGCCCGTTGGAAAGACGTTTTTCTGGGCAGAACCATACGCCACACCCGGCGAAGAATTTATAGTTTCCTCGCCACCCTCTGAGCCAATTGTGGGCAACGTCACCTATGTTAAGACTTGGAATCATCCTGCAGTAGGAAAGGAAATTAGGATTTACGGCGTGTACGCACTTCAGCCTGACCCATATGTGTGCGCTAGTTACGTTTTCTCATGGTACACAGGGGTGGTGATCGAACCTACGCTCCTAACCCCATGGGTGGTCCCACCAGAAATGATAGGGAACTTCGGAGGTATGTTCCGGAATGGCACAGTATTTAACGTTACGCGTTACGCAGGCGAGCCCGTGGGAACGAATCTGGGACTAGATGAACATTATGTTATTTTCGAATTGAGCGAGACCAACATAGACATAAGTGTAGAGTCCACACCGGAACCGGAAGCCACCGACGCTGGCATCTGGAAATATCTACCATACGCTTTCATTGCCACATTTATCGGTTTAGTGGCAACCTTTCTAATTCTCAGAAGACGAAAACAGCACATTCGAACAGCATCAACTGCAAACTTCTTTAATGTCTGGTTCTGTCAGATGTTCCTTCGGCACAGAAAGGACTTCTCTAACTGTTTTCTCAACAAATAAAGCGGCAATAAACTTGCATCGCAAATTCGGCTTTGAAATTGAGGGAATTAGCAAAAACCAGTTCAGAACTGAGGGAAAAATTCTTATTCTAGCCTTCCTTTTCTAAATAACTGACTAAACTTTCAAAGATTAGTTTTCCATCACCGTATTGCAGCATTCGCACTTGTCTCGTCCAGTCTGGTTGCTGCCACCAATAAAAAGCCCGTTCAGGATGCGGCATCAAACCAAATATTGTCCCTTCTGGATTGCATATTCCTGCTATATCATGGAAAGAACCATTCGGGTTTGCTGGGAAACTGCCTTCTGCATATTCACCGTTTTTGTTGCAGTAACGGAGCACTAGCTGGTTATTCTCGTAAAGCCTTTCTAAAAACTGTTTTTCCTTTTCTTTTGCAAACATGAATCTACCCTCCGAATGGGCTACTGGTATCCGCAGAACCTTTCCTCTTAGAATTTTCCATGTAAATACACATTTCCCATCGTTCTCATGTTTAAGATAAACCCAACGGCAATTGTAGCCAGGCGGAAAATTAGTTGCCAATGCAGCCTCCGGATACAGGGTCATTCCATCAAAACCCGGAAGCAAACCAGCCTCAACAAGCACCTGAAAACCGTTGCAAATGCCGAGGATGGGGCGATTTTCATCAACAAAGGTTTTCAACTCTTTACCCAATTTGGCTAATATCCATTTAGCCCATATAGCCCCTGCTCGCACATAATCCCCGTAAGAGAAGCCGCCTGGAAAAACCAAAACATTGTATTCCAGAAGGTTTCGACGTTTAACTAGTTCGTTTATATGCAAAATTTCAGCTTGAATGCCTAACTCCTCAAAAGCACGTTTAGTCTCTGCATCACAGTTTGTTCCGCCCACACGCAAGACACAAACTTTAATCTCTTCCCG
>JAOUJL010000110.1 GCA_029883255.1 Candidatus Bathyarchaeota archaeon
TTCTTCTTCAACTCTGTCAAGAGCCTTAAGACTTGCGCTTGCACAATGACATCCAGAGCTGTTCCAGGTTCATCTGCAATTAAGAGGTCTGGGTTGCACGCCAAAGCCATGGCTATCAATGCGCGTTGCCTCATTCCACCGCTGAACTCGTGGGGATAATTGTCTGCTCTTGAAGGTTCAAGACCCACTGTTTCCAAGAGTTTTCCGATCCTCTTCCTCGCGTCTTCCTTACTCACTTTGGGCTCGTGAAGAGAAATCGCTTCAACAATTTGGTCTCCAACTTTGTAAACCGGATTGAGGGCGTTCATGGCACCTTGAAACACTATAGATATTCCTTTCCATCTTATCTTCCGCATCTGGGACTCATTAAGCTTGACGAGGTCGTCACCCTTGAAAAGTATTTTTCCCCCCAAGATTTTTCCTCCCTGTGGAAGGATTTTCAGAAGGGATAACGCAACCGTAGTTTTTCCGCAGCCAGATTCTCCAGCTAAACCCATCATCTCTCCTTTATCCACTTGAAAGCTAACATCATCTACAGCTCTAACTGGTCCTCTGACAGTAAGATAATGAGTCGTCAAGTCTTGAACATCTAACATAGCCATGTTTCGTGGCATCCTTCAACTTAGTTTCTGCTATTCACCCTATTCTTTGTAACCCTCAATTTTTCAGAGACAAATGCAGATATAAGTCTTCTCGTTTTTGCCAATTCAGCTTCAAAAGTGTGAACCCTATTAGTTTCGTGGCATTTCCTTTTGTTTGCACTACAGTTCCATGTGAAAGAACGTTTAAAGGAGACTCTGACAACAGACTCCTAGGCTTGGGAGTCTCGAAGATGCAGGAACGCTGGGTTGGAAAGAACGTTGATTTGCCACTCTTAAGTGAACGTGTCGAAAATTTTTTTAGAGACAAAGGTTTCAGAGTCACAAAAGACGGGTCAGCGCCGAAGTATACAATTTCAGCGAAACCGCAACAGGGTGTCGGCATAATCGGGCAGGTAACCGTGAAGATTCTTGGAGACCCAAACGATTTCTTAATCGAGTTCTCAACCAGCGGACATTCTCGTTCTGCTGTTAAACTGGGATTCATCACCTCCATATTTGGAGGAGGAAGCCTCGTTTTGCGTGGCTTGAAATCCCAAGAGGCACTAGAAAAATTGGAAAAGGATTTTTGGGTCCACGTAGAAGAAACCATAGTACATTCGACTAACTCAACAGATTGAATACAGGAAAAAGTCATTTTAGCCTACGCAAAATTGAACTCAGCGATGGCAGTCTCTCTGACATCAAGATTTTCAAGAAGAAAAGTGTGAATAATCCAAATCCAATGAAAACAGATAGCGCAGCCATGACATTTAGTACCGAAGATAAAAACGTATTTCGCGGATAAACTGGCAAATTCACAATTCTGCCTTGGACAGTCCTTAGTAGGCTGTTATCATCCGTATCCAATTCCCCTTGAGCAATGCTTGCTTTTGCCTCTACGGCGTGATAACCCAAAATGAGCTGATCCAATCTGGTGAAGCTGAATGTCAGGGTTGCTTCTGCTTCGGCAGGCAAAGTGACATCGGTGCTGTCAAAAACTGTGAAATCATAATAAATAGTAACTTCGAAAGTCTCGTTGAAGTTTCCCTGATTTTCAACAGCCACTTCGACGGTCAGAGTATCTTCACCAGACACATTAGTCAGAGAAAAGGTAATGTCAGTTACGGCCACGTCATGGACCTCATGATACAACCGAAGCGTTGGATCCCCAATCAGTGTCAAACCATAAAACTGGCGTTGAAGGTAATCGTATCTCTCATGGAGCTCTACGGACCATTCACGGAAAGCGTTGCCTATACATTTTCCTTCGGACAAGGATCCATAGAAACCGCTGACTGGAAGCGTAGAGACAGTCTCTGTAGAACCAACCGCTAGGAGGCCATAATCGTTCCCGAACACTGCTGAACCTGCCAAATAATCTGGCTCACTGTACAGCGCAGCCGAGCAAACCACAAGGTGATAGAAGAAAATACGCGGGTTAATTGACCTATAATCAGAAGAATAGACGGTGCCGTCCCAACGAAACCATGATTCATTTGATGTTTCCGGTTCTTCGGATGGGACCATGAAAGTGTGGTTATTATAGGTGCCGTGGCACATGAGATACATCCATTGGTAGCCCAATTGATCGTCAATTCTTTTTTTGTAGTCCGTGGCGTTGGTTGTGGCCCGGTCTTTTACAAAAACAATGTCGGAGTATATTTTGTTCAAGGAAGATTTTGCATCGTTCTCTGTATTCGTGTTTGTTCCAGCGTCATCGATGTATATCATGCCACGCCACCATGGCAGAGTAAGCGTTCCAATTCTGTAGCGATGATTCTTGTCGAAATAGTCATTAAGCAAAGAAGCCTCGTCACCTGCGACATCAGGGACCTTAAGTCTTCCGACCCATATCTCTGGTGCGACGTCTCCAGAGTGTTCGTCGTAGATCATGTCGTTGTCCGAGTCCGTCCACAATCCATCGAGATCCATGTAATATAGATCGGTGGGAAACTCTTTGGCGCCTACTTCAAACAATGCTCCAGGAATGTCTCCAACCAGAAGACACCCATCTAGCTTGTGAGGCAAGTTTTCCTGCAGATAAGACCTTATGCCTTCAGGGGTCTCATCGAAAAGTTGTCCAGTCTCCATGATCTTCACTGCGAATCCTGAGTTTTCCACATCAACTGCATACCGGTTCAGGGAGAACTCTATATCAGCATAGATTGTTGAGTTGACTAAAATGCAAACTAGAGGTTTTTCGCTTGTAATAGACATCGCCGCAGCTGCGTTTTCTGGAAGACTCAAAGCTAATTGAGGTGTTAGTATAAATACCAGAACCAGACCTAAAAAGAAGGTCTCTTTGGGCATCTCAATCAATAATTTAACTTTCCTATGGGTATTAAGCTTTGTGCGTGCGCATTGAGAATATGAGATTCAGATCACATTAGCGTCTTCGTCTAAGCTTTGGGTTAAGTATCTCGTCGAGGGCGTATCCCAGCAAAATAAATGAGAGAGAAACCAGCGCTATGCTTATACCTGGAGGTACTATCCACCATAACTTTTCTATGCCGTTGTTAGCCTGTGCGTCGCGAAGCATTCTTCCCCACGACATTACACTGGGGTCGAAAAGGCCCAGCCAACTGAGAGCTGCCTCTAATATTATGGCGCTTGGAACCGCTAGTGCCAACGAAACATAAAGCAAGGAAACGACGTTTGGAAGGATGTGTTTCACTATGATGTGGAACCTGCCAGCTCCAACAGCTTTTGCTGCTTCAACGAAAGGTCTTTCCTTGAGACTTAAGGTTTGGGATCTTACCACTCTTGCGAAACCCATCCATCCAAGCGCACCAATGATGAATATGATGTTCCACAATGAGGTGCCCAATACCGAGATGAGAACTATCAGCAGTGGCAGCCCAGGTAAGACGAGCAGCATGTCAGAGAACCGCATCAAGACCTCGTCTACAATTTTTCCAACGTAGCCTGAAACAATCCCTATCGTTAGCCCAATGACTATAGACAAGAATGCTGAGAGTAGGCCTACGAAAAGAGAAATCCTTGCTCCGTAAACGAATTGCGCGAATAAGTCTCGTCCCCTGTAATCGGTTCCAAGAAGACTATAAGCCGCGCCGTAGAACCTTGCGTCAAGGTCGTCAATGTAAACGGCGGCTTCTCCAAGCATGCCAACAGTTTCAGAATCTTCGTCTATAAATAACACCCGAACATCGAATACATATTTACCTGGTTCAGAGAAGACTATTTTTGCTGGGTCTGCCCAAGTCACATTGCCAATCCTCTCCTTAAAAGCTGGGTCATAAGAATCTATGACTGGGGGGTGATCTCTAGGGGTAGGTTTTATTCCTTCGGTGGTAACATTCTCGATCTTTTCGCTCCAAAAATCGGGGTATGATGGGGTTTCTCCAACCTGCTTAATTGTCATGAAGACCCTGGCATGCGCGTATTCAACTCCTCTGGAGGCATACACGGTTAAATTGCATTTGAATCTCGGAGGTGGATCGTAGGGCCAGAAGAATTCCCTTGTTAAGTAGGCTTCAACTCTTCCAGCCAATGTCCTGGGATCTTTTCGCTTAAATACTATGGCGGCGCTTCCATTGCCTACGCTGAGGTGATAACGGAGAGTAACTTCGGCGTCTTCGTTGGTTGCTGTTGTGAAATTCCATTCGTTGAAAAGTGACGCGGGAGTGGGGAAACCTGATTTTTCAACCAAAACCTGATTTTCGCTTAGTTTCTCTCCTCCCGGCAAATTTTTGAACCATGCGGGAACAGCGAAGTCTGTTGCTACGAAAGTATCATATACCGGGTCATTGGAGGTTAGGAGGGGAGCGGCTAGCGCCACCATAATATATACGACTAGAATTGCAATTCCGAAAAGTCCTCTTTTGCTACGTCTGAATGTCGCCCAAAATTCTTTAAACCTTTTGATTTGAAACTTTATTGCAGTCTTATAGGTTGTTGCCACTTTTGCTCACTCATATTTTATTCGGGGGTCAATCACGCCGTAAAGAATGTCTGCTATGAAATTCGCTACGATGACGCATAGGGCTACAAGGAAAAAGATAGTCTGCAGAACTGGATAATCTACAAAACCTATTGCCTCCCAGGTCCACCATCCGAGGCCGGGATAAACGAAAACCTGTTCTGTAATAATTGCTCCAGAAAGGATGAAACCGATCGAGATGGCTGCGTTAGTTATGAGCGGCAACGACGCGTTTTTCAGTGCGTGTTTGAATAGTACTGTTCTTTCCTTAAGTCCCTTTGCCCTAGCAGTTACGATATAATCTTCGGTGAGGGTCTCCAACATTGTGGCCCTTGCTAGAAGTAGATAAC
This sequence comes from Candidatus Bathyarchaeota archaeon, assembly GCA_029883255.1. The sequence continues at coordinate 4,872 of JAOUJL010000110.1, forward strand.
CACCGTACATGAAGAGAGTGAGGGTCAAAGCCGGGAGGAACAGGTGCCATAGGCGGTCTGAAATGTATGCAAATACGTTTGGAGGCGGGTTTATTGTTGAGAAGGAAGTGGTCCCTACTCCTGGGAACCAGCCTAAGCGATAATGGAAAATCAGCAAGAACATCATCCCCATCCAAAAAGATGGGAGAGAGTAGGTTGTTAAGGAAGATACAACTAAAACGCTGTCGATGGGGCTTCCTCTTTTATGAGCTGCTATGACTCCCAAGATGATGCCAATTATAATGGACAATACGGTGGATACACCCACTAGGAGAAGAGTGT
>JAOUJL010000111.1 GCA_029883255.1 Candidatus Bathyarchaeota archaeon
AACGTTCCAGCAGATAAACTTTGCATCAAGGATCTACATTGCTGCTTTTTTGCGAAGCGCCTTCAACGTTCCGGAAACCCCTACAATATGAACCACTGCGGGTTTTCCATTAATCTCGGTTATGGAAGCGATGGAAGCTTTCACCATTTCTAGGGCTTTATGCAGACAGCGCACAACGACGTAGTTTTTCTGTAGGTTGTACTCGATAAGAGCTAGGTCTACTTGACTAGCGCCGTATTCCCCAAAGAGTTTAAGGATGGCGCTCCAAATGGCGTCTATCACGTCTTTTTCGTTGATAACTTGTTCGCTCACAATCATCAGATGGAGATACCGTCTTCTCATGCGCCGAGGCAAATGCTTCCCTCCTTGGACTCCTTATAATGCGTATGCCTGGAGCTATATAATCTGAGCTCAGCTTTTCTCTGTTCCGCTTGATTATTGCAAGGGGGTTCTCTGAAAGAGCACACAACGCAGGCTCTTGAGGCATGTCAAAAAGAGTAGCTAGAGCGGCGTAATCATAGGGGCTTCTCATGAGGTACGGATCTTTTGCTCCACTAGAAAGTATGACTGGTACGCCAAACCTTTTTGCGATGACTACCTCTTTTCGTAGACGTGAAAGAAGACGGATCCTTGAAAAACCTTTTAGCGAAAGAAGTGGTGCCATGTCTATTTCAAGGGACGACAATGCCTTAGAAGCAAGCTCCGCCTCTGCGTAATCAAAAAATCGTTTACGGAGGTTGGTTGCGGGAAAAGACAGAAGGTCTACTCTCCGATCTTTGGCCGCCTGCCTTGCGACAGACTTTGAGTTGCACGTGACCGAAACGATTTCGAACCTTCGCCTGAAACGACGCAGATCTAGTAATAATTCGTGGGGCGTATTGGGGGCGAGGTCAAGCCTTGTAACAATGTCTATTTTGGCGTCGCTGCAGATGCGTTGCAATTCATGGATCGTGCCTCGCACGAGATTCGGTTGTATTGGTATGCCAATCAAGTGATATCCTAGCTCCGAAGATTTATTGATCATTTTCTCTACTTGATTAGAATTGGCGATTGATGGACGAAAGTGTGGATCGACAAACTTTCTCATGTTAATATCCCAAGGTCTTGGCACGTCTTAACAATGTCTTCAGTTTTCGCTTTCTTGAGTCGTATGCGTAGACGAATGGCGTCGGTGGTGAAGAGCTTGAGTTCTCCTTGGAGGGCGGCTTGTTTATCTAGTCGAATGTAGAGACTTCCTTTCTGCACGTGCAAATCGATTTCCTCATGTAACGCTTTTTTATCTAACTCTCCAAGGCGTGAAGAAAAATTCTCGACGACAGCTTTGACTATTTCTTTTTTCTTTATTCTGGTTTCGAAAAGAAGGATGGAATTGCCATAGTGGCCTTGCAGATTGTCTCTTCTGAATACTATGTCATCGACGTAGTTAGCCGGAAGAACGTTCTGAACCGCTTCGATGACCTTGTCCAAGTCCTCGGTCGCGTGTGCGAAGAAACGTATATCAATGTAAGCTATGGACATTGGAGCCGAAACCTCTGCACGTTAACCTTACGAATAGTTCTATCTTAATATTTTAGCCTTCACTGATCTTTAGGGTGTTTCTGCCGCTTCTCCAGTAACACTTCTTTTTTTCTCTTCTTAGGTTTTGAACCCAATTTTCTCATGTGCTCTTTTATGATTTTGACGTTTTCTGGATGTTTCGTTTTTCTTCTCAGATCGATGGGTATGGCTAACTTGAGTGCCTGCTTGAAATCTATCTTAGCCTCCTTTAGTTCGCCTCTGCTGAAACCTTTGCCCTTTCGGATACTGCTCTTCTCTTTCCGTACCACTGATTGAATCTTCATCATTGTTCAGCTTACTTGTGGTGCAACGAGGTTTGATATAGATTTCGCTAAAATCGTCTTAAGAAACCTCGAAGGGACCGTGGAATGTTCATCGCAAGGTTAATAATGCAGTTTTGTTGATTGCACTACGTTGCTAGTAAGGAAAAAACAGAAAAATGATTCCTAAGGAATTTTTTGTAACAGGCGGTGAAGCAATCAGCCCGATTTCTCAACTTAACGCCTTCGACCGCGCCCTGAAGAACGCTGGAATAGAGCAATGTAACTTGGTTCCAGTGAGTTCCATACTTCCACATACATGCAAAGAAAGAGAATGGAAGAAAATACCCGCCGGTTCCATCACTTACACGGTGATAGCCAGAATGGACGGAAAAGGAGAAACAACGATTGCCGCTGGAATCGCATGGGCATGGGGAAAAAACATGATACACGGACTCGTAGCAGAGGCTAATGGACACATGGATAAAAAAACTCTAAAGAAAACTCTCAAATGGAGAATCAAAGAGATGGCGAAGACACGAGGAATCGAAATCGAAAAAATAGATTATCGAACAGAGGTTTTGAGAGTGCCCATAGAAAATTATGGCTGTGTCATAGCAGCACTAGTTTTCATACCATAACACTATCCAGCGGTTCAACTCCCAAGACTCTGTCCAACGAGAAAAAAATCCAAACGCCCTCGGATTCTAAGTTTGATATTCATTGGTTAGAATCTAGGGAAGTGTAGTCCTTCTCATCTTCTTGCTTCTTTTCACTTGCGGCTAGCTCTGCGACTCGGCCGAGCCTTCTCTGCTCCACGACCTTTATGATGAAATCCCCGGATCTCCTTGCCAGCGCTGGTTAATCCACGGAACACTCGGCCACGATGAACTCCCTCACAGATCCAATTGATATCTTTATCTGATTTAATGACTGGATGACTTGGGTCAACAAGAATCACCTCAAACCATTTTGAACGCCCGTCCTCCCAAACCCAGTAAGAGTTCAAAACTTCTAGATTTGGGAACTTTCTTGCTAATCTTTCCTCACCAATGAGCCTCAAGCTTTTCGCGGGCTTGAATTTCTTAATACCCATACGTTTGGGCCTTCTACCTCCTTTCGGCTTACGTCTCCGAACGCCTCCACGCCTAACACGAACGCGAGCGACGACAAATCCCTGCTTAGCTTTGTATCCTAACTTTCTCGCTCGATCCAGTCGCGTCGGCTTTTCAATTCTGAGAATTGTCGGCTGTTTCCGCCATTCTATAGCTCTGTGCCACATTAACTCCTTTACATAGGAAGCTTTAGGTCGTTTCCAAGCTGCCGCGATGTGTTTGTAGCTCATTTCCTAAACCCTCTATCTGCATGTTTACGGTTCAACCTCACCGTCAAGACGATTAATAAACCTTTTCCGCGTCTTCTACACTTTTTAAACCCTATCTTGTTACTTCGGTTTTCTGAAGAGCATCACACCATTAGGACTGGTGCAGACATATTCAAAGCCAGCCTCGATCAACGCTCTTCCACCCTTGTCAGAGCGTGTTCCTCTGGTAATGTACTGATCGGCTTCAAAGTTCACCAAGTGGGTGTAGATGATCGTGTTCTGGATGTTCTTGTGACCAAGCAAGTTCATGACAGAAAGCAGTTTACCGCCTGTCTGGTGATACTCCATAGTGGCTTGCCAATGCCTGAGCGTGTGAAAGTGGGCCTGTTCAAGCCGTGGATTGTCAAGTTTCAGGGTTATGCATGCATGCAACAACAAGAGATAGAACCCCTAATCCGTGAAGAGGCATATCTGTTTGCCAAGTATTTGAGAAATGAAAGAAAAATGTGGAATCCCAGAATAGCTAATTGTAGGTTGCGCACTATCTACGACTTGAATTCACAGGGACACTCTTCTTGAACTACTGGTGCGTCTTATTCAAGTTCTTTTCGTCTTGCTTCTCGTCTTTCTTTTCGTCTTGCTTGTCGTCTTTCCTTGTCGCCCCAAGCTTCTTGTCTCTCTTCCCGTTCCATTCCTTGTATCTTTTCTCTTCCTGCTTCTCGTCCCTCCGCTTCTCGCTCCCCTATTCTCTTCTCTTCTTTCTCAGCTTCTCGCCTCTCTTCTCTTCCCATCTCTTTTCTCGCTTCTCGTCTTACTTCTCGTCTCTCCGCTTCTCCCCTAGCTTCTCTTGTCGCTTCCCATCCCATGGCTAGTATCTCTTCTCTTCTCGCTTCTCGGCGCTCTACGTCTCCGAGCATCGCTAATTTCTCGTTGTAAAAGTGAGCAGCTACATTTACTACGTCACCGATTCTTTTGCTCACAAATTTATACTGTTCAATGTTTTTCTCAAGGGAAGTGGCGTGGTCGGTGAGCCCTTTCTTCTCTGCCTTTTCTTTTGCTTTCTCCGTCGCGTGTATGGTCTTCGACGCGAGGTCTTGGATAACTTTGATGTATCTACCCCGCTCCTCTGGGTTTTGAGTAGCCTCGAAAATGGCCTTATCCACTGCCACTCTGTATTTCCGTATAGCTTCTTCGTAGTTTCCATCCTTGATACTTGTCTCTGCTTCCTCGAGGAGGAGCTCGAGATCCTTGGGGGATATGGCTGCTATAGGATCGAGAGGCAGCATACGTTCGAGAACAGCAAGCAGTTCTGCATCGCCTGCACATAGCTCCTTCAACAAATCTTCTTCTTTCTCTTCTTTTTTCTGCATAAGCCCATCACTCTATTTTATTGTTTGAACCACTCTAACTTAAAGTCTTGCCCGCTTAACCTGCATGCATTAGGAAGGGAGGACATAAATTTTTAGTGCAACTTCGTGTATAGTGGACATTGTGAAATTGCTGGAGCGAGGATGTAGATTATATTTTTAACAACCAGTTTATTTTGGAAAGGAAGCTATTGATAATTGAGAGGTGAGATGACAGAACGTGAGTAGACGCGAGAATTCCCGTAAAGAGAAGAAAGTGCACAAGCAGAAGGGCCAGCAAACGAGAAGAACTCGCGGTGGAAAGAAACAGAAGAGAAGGTAAGATCCTGGGCCTGACAAACAAAAACCTACCAGCGCGTGCGCTTAGCGCGCCCAAAATGTCATAAACATTAACCTAAAAATATGCATGCATGACGTGACTACGTCTAAGGAGTTGGCAATAAGCCTCGTAGGCTTGGTCATAGCAATAGTCTTAGCTGTCCTTTCCTTGGGAATTGCCAACTGGGGAATACAAATTTTCGGGATAAGTGGAGATGTACCAAGGGGGGCCGCATTGATAGCAGTTGCTATAATCATAGGACAGACAATAGCGGCATTCGCCAACAAAAAATAC
>JAOUJL010000112.1 GCA_029883255.1 Candidatus Bathyarchaeota archaeon
GCCGAAGGGAATCTCCATACCCTTCAAAACTTGAACCATTATTTTCAAGTCATGTAGACCAAAAGGAGTAGGCTCAGTTACAAGAACGCAAAAATCACTTCTCTTGACACTCGCTATGGCGGGACAAGAGGTTCCCGGAGGAGAATCAAGAATCACAATCTTATCGCTTTTGATTTGTTTTTTGACTTCACTTATCACGGGAACAGCCATGGGCTCACCCACATTAAGCTCGCCATAAACAACCTCTAAATCACCAGCCGAACCACATTTCAAAGCACCAATTCTGTGCTGTTCTTCGCTGATAGCTTTTCTAGGACAAACAATGACGCAGCCGCCGCAACTGCTGCAGAGCTCCCGAAAAACCAAAACTTTTTCTGGGCTGACAAAAATGGCGTTGTATTGGCAGAATTCACCGCATTTTCCACAGTGATCACATAGTTCTTCATTAACCTGTGGAGTTGAGACGTAGACCGCTTTTTCTTCATTTATGTTAAGGTGCAAAAGTAAGTGTACATTAGGTTCCTCTACATCACAATCTAAGAGTTGAACATCTTTAAGAGACAATGCCATGTTTACAGCAACCGTTGTCTTTCCAGTTCCTCCCTTCCCACTGGCGATTGCTACAATCATTTGTATAGCCTCTTTAGAGAAACGTCCATGTTAACACCATTCCACAATAGGATAATTTTGTGTTTAGGCAGCAAGCCAATCACAAGCTATTTTGCAGTTACCATGGTCTTCTTTGGCAGTTTTTCATACGTTGTGATTGCTTTTTGCAGTGTTGTGACGGCAAGCTTCGGACAATGGAGTTTTGCTTCGGGGAGCCCTCCTAATTCGTGTAAGATATCTTGTTCAGTTATTTTCTTTGCTTCTTCCAGTGTCTTACCTTTCACAATTCTGGTGATTGCAGAGCCCGATGAAGCTGCCGCTGGACACCCTAGGTATTGAAATTTGGCGTCTTCTATCACAGTGTCATTGCTGATTTTTAAACAGAGTTTCATGGTGTCTCCACAAGGGCCCGTGTAGGCTAAACTAACATCTGGGTTCTCTATCACGCCGACGTTAACTTTTTTCAAGTAGAGTTCGATAGCCTTCGCTGAATAACCAGCATCTTTCAGCAGTTTAAGCTCATCTTTCGTCAACTTTGACACGTTTATTCCTCCAAAGAATTGTCTAATTGCTTCAGATTCGTCTATCGGTGTTGTGCGTGGTGGCAACCTTCAGTCAACTCTTCAAGCTTGTCATTGCTGTACGCGGATATTACATCTCTGACAGTGTTTGCGTTTGCTTGTAGCACAGCAACATTGGCACTTTGAAAGATGTTGAGCGCACGGGGGCCCATCCCATATGTGATGAGGGCGTCAGGCTTGAATTGCAGGATTCTGTCTGGTGGGTGTCCGATGCCGCCGAAATGTTCGCTCGTGTTAGGCACAGTCTTCTGGCTTACGACACTTTTGTTTTTGTCTAGTTCGATGACGGTGAAGTATGGTGCTCTTCCAAAATGCTCTGACAGCTGCGCATCCAAGCCAGTTTCATCCACTACTGGGACGACTATTCTCACCATTTCGCCACCTCCTTTCTATTTTTTGTGTCAAGGGAAAAACCTCTCATTGCTGTCCTCTTCTCCGACCATGTCCCTTACCTGCTCCCATCCCGAAATGTCCTCTCACAGTAGGCTCTCTAGTCTCGGAAAGAACGCCTTTCTTGTATTTTTCGATGACCTCTCTCACTTTTCCTGAAGCGCCTGTAATAACGGTCATCCCTGCCGCAGAAAGAGCCCGAAACGCGTTGGGTCCAACATTGCCGGTTATCAAGACTTGAACTTGTTTACCGGTGATGGTTTGTGCTGCTTGGATTCCTGCTCCGCTTCCTGATGTTGCCGCTAAGTTAGGAACGGCTTCGAACTGCATAGACTCGGAGTCCACTAACACAAAGTAAGGGCATCTTCCAAATCGTGGATCCACCAGAGCTTCCATGTTATTTCCTGAAGATGATACTCCAATTTTCACTTATTCACCCCCTCCCCAGTGGTTTCTAGTATAGCCGTTGTTTCTAACCTGTTTCTCCGTTTCAGGAACCCTTCAACTTTCTTGACGATTTCCCTGAAGGCTTCTGACGCTGGAGAGTGTGGATGTTCTATTGTGAAAGGTGAGCCTTTATCTGAGTCGCTGCAGATTTCTGGGTCGATGGGAATCTTGCCGAGAAAAGGAATCACTAGGTCTTCTGCTATTTTCTTTCCTCCGCCAGCTCCGAAAATATCTACGTGTTCACCGCACTTTGGGCAAGTAAAACCGCTCATATTCTCTATAATGCCAATTACTGGAACGTTTAACCTTCTGGCGAAGGTGACTGCCTTCTTCACAACGATCTGAGAGACCTCGGAGGGAATTGTCACAATAACTACACCGTCCATATCTGGTAGAAGTTGCATTACACTTAGGGGTTCATCCCCGGTGCCTGGAGGGAGGTCAATGAAGAGAAAATCAAGTTTTCCCCACGTTATGTCTGAGAGAAACTGTTGGATAGCCTTCATCTTCAAGGGTCCTCGCCAGATGACGGGTGTCTCATCGCTGGGGAGAAGAAAATCCATAGAAACAACTTTCATTCCTAAGGGGCCTGTCGCAGGAAAGACACCTGGGGGACCAGCTTGAAGCTTTTGGCCTTTTATCCCCAAGATTTTGGGTATGCAGGGTCCGGTGATGTCTGCATCTAAGATCCCTACGCTGTTTACGTAGCCATGGGTTGCGAAAGCCATCGCCAAGTTCACTGTCACTGTACTTTTGCCCACACCTCCTTTACCGCTGATTATAGCGATTTTGTGCTTGATCTTGGCCATCTTGAGTTTGAGGTTTTTTTCTCCTTCTTTATGCAGTTGCTTTTTGGGGTTGGCAGATGTTTCTGAAGTTTTGTTGGAATCGCATTTTTCCTTCATTTATTTTCACTGTCCACGCTTCAATGTGCCAGTTTCTTCCGCGAGCTTTCATCTCGTGGAACAAGTGTTTAATAGGTAAACAATATTAATACCTTGCGTTTATAAAATAAACACGGCGTGCGTGTGTTGGTGCGATTCATGGATGATGTTGACAGAAAGATAACCTCACAGTTACAGCTTGATGGGCGAACAACCTTTGGTAAATTGGCGAAGATTGTAGGCTTTTCAAGCATGGGTGCAAAAAAGAGAGTGGGGAAACTGCTTCGAAACGACACTATAAGAATCTCGGCGCTAATCAACGCTGAGCAGTCAGGCCTTCATGCAGCAATTGTTTTGATTGAAATGGAAGGTGCAGAAGCCATGCAGGGGCTTCTAGACCGATTCAGAGAATGCCCACGTGTGGTTCACATTTTCACAACCTTAGGAGGATACAATATAATTGCCCTTGTAGTGGCGGAAGACCAAAAAACCCTTGAGAGCATATCTGTGGAAAAGTGCTCATTAAGAAGCGAAAAGGGAATTCGGAGATCTGAGTTCTATCCAATCGACCACATCTACTATTCACCATTTCTACTGATAAGAAAACACCTCACAAGTAAGGAAAGAGAAATTACACCTTGCGGAGTCGACTGCCGTCCCTGTAACAGATACAGAGTGGAAGAGTGTGTGGGTTGCCCAGCGACGAGCTACTACAAAGGCAACCTGTAGCTGCAAGTGCACGTGCGTTCCTACAACAGAGTGGAATGTATCTGTAAAAGAGTTGTTGTTTAAATGAGTGGCAAAGGTGAAGTAAAATTTATTGGGCTAGTCAAAAGTGTTGGTGAACCGTCGAAGATAGAAATCTTTCCTGAATTTTGCCTAGGATTGGAGGGTCTTAGCGACTTCTCACACGTAATTGTTCTTTACTGGCTTCATTTGAGAGATGACGATAAGGAAAGAGGCACACTTCAGATTGTTCCAAGAAGACATACTGACGCGCCACGAGTGGGTGTTTTTGCTTCCAGAAGCCCAAGTCGACCCAACCCTATCGGACTATGCGTTGTAGAACTGAATGAAATCGAAGGCTGCATTTTGGTCGTGAATGGCCTTGACGCTTTGGAAGGCTCTCCAATAATAGATATCAAGCCATATTTTGCCAGAGCAGACGCAATTCCAAAAGCCAGTGCCCCAGAGTGGGCATCACGTGGGGCCCCAACTTGATGCATACAATGGTAAAAGAAGTGGGCATGGGAGTTGAGAAACAACGTTTGACACCAGAGAAAAATGTGTTGATTGTCTAGTGGATTTTACAGTTTTCTGGGGAGATGTGAAAAAGAAAACGGGGAACGTGAACACTATGCGACATTAAAAACCTGTGCTTCATACTGAGGATGGTTGGTTTTGTGCGAAATGTGTAGAAAAGAGGAGGTGTTGACATGAGAACTGAAGAAGAAATTAAGAAAGCGTTGGGAGAACTCAAAGAAAACAGAAAACATGGATCACCACTTACTGAGCGACAGAATATTGCTTGGCACGGAACTAAGCAAGCTTTAGAATGGGTTCTTGAACAAACTGATACCTTACTAACATATTAGCTCACATGCATGCATACTACGTCATCTAATTACATGTAACCGCAAAGTATATTTTTATGCATACGCACAATTTTAACAAATAGAAATATAGAAAGGGATAAAAGAAGGTTAGGAAGATGGCAGAATGTAGGCTTTGCGGGAAAAATGGTGAAGATCTAACTTTGCTTTCAGCTGATCACAAGGACCTGGGGCGAATCATGGTCTGTGAAGGGTGTTGGAAGAAACTTTGGAATAAAAATCATATGGTATGTGGCACTAGTGGTTCGGGCGGCACGTGTCCAAGCTGCGGATAAAACCCAGAGTTACTATACAAGTGAAATATCTAACAACCTGTGCATGCATGCAGTCGTTGGAGAGGATCTCTTCAACAGCGGAGTACATAAAACAGAAAAAGGGTTAGGGTTGTCTTCGTTTTCCTTGGATGAGGAAGATGTTTCTGTTCCCACACCATTGACAATCCCTGCGAATGCTCTGCCCTCTTCTAAGATCGATAGTCTCCGTTACGGATTGATCACAGTGGGAACAGCGATACCTTACCTCTATTTTCAACAGATTACACCTTTTTCTTCAGCCGTTCTAACTCTTGTTCACGTGGACACTTTAAACG
>JAOUJL010000113.1 GCA_029883255.1 Candidatus Bathyarchaeota archaeon
AGTAAGGGCGCGCGCGGAATAGAAAAATTGACCAATCAGTTTTAGATCTGAAATCGTCTTTGGCAAACGTTGTCCATATTGTTCGATTTCATCGATGAAGCGGGTGCTCACGTAGAAACTTTTAAATTACTGGGAGAGTAAATCTATTATGCGTGCATGCATCTTTTATGTTGAAAGGGAAGGGAGAAGGGAGAAAATGAGAAAAAAAAACCTAATGTGGATATCTTCCATGATACTGCTTATTCTCAGCCTGCTCGGCGGGCTTACCGTAAACACGATAAAAGTATCTTCCGAAGAGACTCCTGCAATTTACATAGTCCCAGCCGAGACTTGGAACACAAGTTTGACGCCTGGCACGAACTACCAGATTTCAATAAGAACGAATTACACCGGAGATGACATTTGGAGTTACCAGTTCGAGCTAGAATATAACCCAAATGTCCTGCACGGAGGCATAAATAATACGGACACGTGGGATGGTACCGGTTCGAAAAAAGATTTCTGGACGACTGAAAAACCAATTTTGATAGATTCGGAAAAGGTTTATGTAAATGAAACTCTCCAGACCCGAGATACGCACTACATGATAGCATACACAGAAGGCTGCATATGGTTCTATGATGCCCCAGGAGCTGGTGCAGAAGTAAAAGCAACATATATATATGATGGAATTGTCAATGGCAACCTCATCACCACAGAAGAAAATGAGACTGCCACGTTTGACACCAAAAACTTTGACAACAGTTTGGGCAGACTAGGGAAAACAATGGCCTACTTCTACTACCCCCCCTACCCCCCTGACACCGCATCCGCAAATGGAACCGGAGACGACATCCTAGCCCACGTAACCTTCCATGTGGTGGGCTATGGATTCTCCGACATAACCCTTAGTTATATCGGACAAGCCAAAACCAAAATGACTCGCTACAACGCAACAGCAGACGAGTTCGAAGACATCGACACGATACTACAACACGGCTTCTTCTGCAATATCCCGCCAAGTCACGATGTGGCTGTGACTAGCCTTGTCGTCCCAGCGACGGCGGCCATTGAGCAGCCCGTGCCCATCGACGTCACCGTCATAAACGAGGGCACCTATGACGAGAACGTTAACCTCACGGTTTACTACGATACCACTGTCATAAAGTCCTCAACCTTCACACTTGAAAAGGGATCGAGTGAACCGTTTTCCTGGAGCTGGGACACCTCAGGCCTTGCCCCATCCCCACCCTCGTACACGATAAATGCCACGGCAACCGTTCTGGTGAGTGCAGAGAACCCAACGGGCGTTGACGATGAACCTGGCGACAACAGCGCCACTCAGTCAGTTACGTTATCGAAGGTTCACGATGTGGCTGTGACTAGCCTTGTCGTCCCAGCGACGGCGGCCATTGAGCAGCCCGTGCCCATCAGCGTGACTGTTTCAAACAAGGGCTCCTACGATGAATCTGTTACGCTCACGGTTAAAAACGATAGCGCGCTCATAGGCTCTACGAGCTTTGCGCTGGCTAAGGGTCCAACCTCCAAGACATCTTCCTTCAGCTGGGACACTTCAGGTTTATTGAACAATACTTCGTACGATATAAATGCAACAGCAACCATAGTTGCCACTGACGTCAACTCCACCGACAACACCGATACTAAATCAGTTACGTTATTTATGCTTCACGATGTGGCTGTGACTAGCCTTGTCGTCCAAACCTTGGGGACCGTTGGGCATCCCGTGCCCATTAATGTGACTGTTTCAAACGTAGGCTCCTATGACGAATCTGTTGTTAGCCTCACGGTTTATTACGACTCCACGGTCATAAACTCCACGAGCTTCACGCTGCTTAAGGGTCCAACATCCAACACTAGTTCTTTCAGCTGGAACACTTCAGGCATCGCGCCGGCCACGTACACGATTAATGCCACAGCAACCATTACTGTGGACAATGACCTTTCCGACAACAACAAGACCAGTACAATCGACCTAATCCAGATTCACAACGTGGCTGTGGTCAACATCGAGGTTCCACGAAGGGGAAATGTTAGCGACACCGTGCCCATCAACGTCACAGTTAAAAACGTGGGCTCCTACACCGAAACCTTCAATGTCACTACATACTACGATGACACCGCTATTGTTCTGCCAACCGGAAAAAATTACACAACCGTCACCGACCTAGCATGTACAGAAAACACAACCATCCTCTTCACATGGAATACTACAGGCGTAGACCCCGGCTTTTACACCATAACGGCCGCAGCGGGTTTAAGCAACACGGACACATGGACTGGTGACGGTGCGAATACAACGTTTACTACGAGTAGAAAACCAGTTTTGGAAGATTCGGAAAAGGTTTACGTAGATGGAACTCTCATGACCAAACCTGACAACTACACTATAACGTATGTTGCAGGCAAAATAGAATTCACGACTGCCCCAAGCGGGGGAGCACAAATCAAAGTGACATACACATCCGCACTCGTCAACGAAACATACATAAGCGACAACACCGAAACTGCGCCGTGGGACGTCTTGGTGACAATTCTAGGCGATGTGGATGGTGATGGCGCGGTTGGCACGTCTGATTTGATTGCCTTCAGCGATGCGTATGGTTCTGAACCTGGAGACCCCAACTGGAACCCATACTGCGACTTCAGCGACGAAAAGATTGACGCTTCAGACCTCTTTGACCTAAGCAAAAACTACGGCGGATCAATCTAGAGCAGTTCCTCAGCTCAAATGATGATGGATGCGCGCGCCTAGGCATGCATGCTCACAGAATATGACAAAGGACTCATAAGTATGCAGTGCTAGTTAGTGCTTTCCAGACTTCTCTCTTTTTGCATCCCTTTTGTGAACTCTATGTGACCTCCCGTACGGTAACCGAACATTATAAAAAGATTAATAAATATAACACCGTTATAAGAGACACGCTTATATGCTGTTTCAGTGTTAATCAACGTGATACACAAGGTGGCACTATCTTGTCAAATACTGGATATCCCTGGTGGTGTTAAGCATGGCGGAGAAAATGCCTAAGACGGGCGAGAGGATCCCGGTTGAGAAGTTTCACGTAAGCAAAATGAATGTCCGCTACGGAGAGTCTTTCGGAGAGTCTGAAAAGGACAAAAACTTGATCGCGAACTTGATGAAGGGAAAAATCGTCCAAGCGTTTAAGGCCAGGCCAGAAGGCGATGGTTACGGAGTGATTGTTGGTAGGCGACGTTTTCTAGCCAAAAAAAGGATCGGCGCTAAACATTTCGTGGTTGGTGTTGAGTGTTTGATCGAGAATATGAGCGACGAAGAGGCGAGGGAAGCTTCCTTGACCGAGAATTTGGAGATTTTTAGGAAGGAACTAGATCCCGTTGTCAGGGCCAGGCAACTGAGCGAACACATCAGTTTATCTCCCACTGGTTTGAGGGGTGCGGCAAGGCGGATGGGTATCCCCGCTTCGACGCTGAGTGAGTGGTTGAAGGTTCTGGAGTTGACTGAAAAAATGCAGAAGAATCTGTCTAAAGGCCATATCTTGTTTACTGATGGGTTACAAATTGCCCGAATGAAGCTTGGATCAGAGCTACAAGATGAATTGGCGGAACTAGCGGAAACCGAGGGACACGAAGCCTTCAAGAGAGAACTCGCAAGAGTTGCATCCGGCAAGATGAAAAGAGGCATGCCAAAGGGAATGTACATAATCTTGAAGACTACTTTCGACAAAAGAAGCAAGCGAGACATGGAACTCTACGAAAGGCTGCTTAGTCTGGCCAAGAGAAACGACATGAAAATTGACGAATATTGCAAATGGGCTCTAACAGAACACATAGAATCAACAGCCTATCCCTTGCGCTTTGCACCTTTATAAAGCACATCTTTACCCTAAAAATGAGGTCGTTCCGTCACTTCAAGAATGATGGAAATCTGAACACTCGCAACAAAATCCTTTGAGTTGAGCATCGGCGTTGGGAAGGCATAAACTCGCTTATTCCCTCAGAGCGTTGAAGTAGCAGATTTCTACATCTAATATGTAGCTCGCATCTATGTTTTTGCCTTCTTGAGTTATTTTATGGAAGCCCACGAGTGTAGACAATACCTCTTCTGTTCTAGATCATAACGTTGTCTTTGGTTTTGATTAGAAAGGCTCTTGTACCATCGAATCTGGTTTCTGCGGCTCACTCGTTGCGGAGGAGAGGTCTTTAGGCTGTTCCTGTTTGGCATAGCATGGGTTCTATCAAGTTATTGCTCTCCAGATGTCCATTAAACCAGACTTCAGTAGCCTTATCGCCATGCTGAAGTCTCATTTCGCTTGTTCAAGCCAAAATCTACTATTTGACAAGTTTTCACTCCCAAAAAAGGGAAGGGAAAGTGGGATTTGAACCCACAAATAAGTGACGGCTTCACTTAAAACAACAACCAAGGTAAGAAGCAACAACCAAAACCCTCCTATCTGGAACACAAAAGATTCTGGCGTGTAACATTGGGTGTGTTCTTACCTTAGCACCAGCCTTGCTTATTCTTCTAAGAGCGTCTTTGTTTTTTTTGGTTTTGAGCGCGCCAGCGGGGCTTATTATTCTGATGTAACGTGCGATAGGAAGTAGTTTGTCTAACCTTTGATCTAGACCAAACTTGGGATTTTTGCAGTTGGGTGTTTTTTGGGGTGGGCTTGCTTAAACTCTTGCGTGTTTTAGGTTTTTCATGGTTTTTCGGTTGACCTGTGCCTAAATCCATAGTCTTTTAGGTTTGTTTATAGGACTTGAACCTGCTTGAACCTCAATCTGATTGTGTAGACACGGCGTGTCCACAGGCACGCTTTTTACGCTTTTAACGACAGCACCCCAATATCCTTGAATTACAATTTTCATCAGGATTCCACCTCAAATTTGGATCTCTACGGTGATCTGTTTTCGGCTGATTATTCGGCGTTGAAAGAGTCTGCGGTAAAGCTCGTATTCGCCTGTCTTCAGATTTTTTCTTAGGCTTAGTCTGTGGTTTGGAGTCTCAGGGGTCGCCATGTCGTAAGGTATCCAAGCGTAGTAGTCCACTTCCGTCATGGAGAAGTCAGGATTCTTAGGATCAGGTGTTTCAAACTCCGCTTCACAAATGATCATGTTGTTTTCCTCA
>JAOUJL010000114.1 GCA_029883255.1 Candidatus Bathyarchaeota archaeon
CCAGACTCCTGGTTTGTCGTTGTAGACCCCATGAACGCCATTTACGGCAATGGCTAATCCGGCCTCGTTGATTCCATCCTCTCTTCCCACCAGTAAATCCCAGCAGCAACCGATATGAGATAAACCATCATCAGGATAGGTCTTGTAGAGAGTAAACTCCTTGCAGCCAAGGGAGCCATCATAGTTTCTTGCGAAGATGATCTTGCCACCTTCCTCCTGCTCACTGATAGCCGCAAGAGCCGTGCAGCCTGGAATCCTTCCCAGGGTAAGGGCTAGGGTAAGAATGACGCTACGTGGGTAACCACCACCGTCTGCAATGCCGTCGACTTCCTCAAGCAGTCCTGGAAGCAGAGGTCTGACCTTTCGTTCAGCTTCTAACGCAAACTGAATGTTTCGCTCCTTGATATCCTTGACATGTTCGGGCAGACCCCAATATGCATGCATACATGCAGCATGTTCACGCATCTTCTTTCCTATCTGATGACCAATTTCATAATGTGTTCCTTTGAGAGTCTCAATATACATGGTCCTCACTCCGTTGTTCATGCGTTCATATAATAGCACACACAGAAATGCTTTGTCATCAATTGCAGAATTTCTTCAGAGTGATCGAGTCATTCAAGGCGGGCCGAGCAGTGGAGTTGAATAATAGACCCTGCTTGACTCATTACTTAAATAGGAAGCGTGAAATGGAGAGGTACCCCGCAAAACCCACTTTTGCTTTAATGCATGCTTCTCCGCATGTCATTCATTAGACAGGCTAAACCGAAGCGTCAATTTACATAACGAATAATACAAACGTCCCCAAGACTATGAAAACTGACCCAAAAAAGATTCTAGTGGTAACTCTTTCTTTCAACAAAAAAGCTCCAAAAAGGGTTGCGAAAAGCGGAGACACGGAAGAAATCGGAACCGCATAAGAAGCTGGAATATCTAAAAGACTGACAGCCAACAAAACCCAGCCCAAGCCTAACGCTACAATCCCACCTAAGGCGAGAATAACCCACGTTCTCCTCTTCAACTTCAAGAAACCGAATTGCCGATCAAAAAAGGGAAAAATAGCCAGCAACGAAAGAGTAGTCGCCGACAGCCTAACCGTGTTCACAACAAACGCCGCATCCAAAACAGCCAACTTGGAAAGCACCAGAGCCTCATCCATAAGGGTTATACTCACCGCCCACACCACCGCCGTAACGAGTGCAACGAAAACACCCTTGAATAAAACATTTCTCGTCATCCCAGTCGACTTACCCTTCTCCTGACTGATCAACGATATACCTACAATTATGAGAACCGCGCCCAACAACACAAACAGCGTGATTTGCTCGCTGAAGAACAAAGCCGCAAACAACATCGTAAACAACGGATATGTGCAGGTAACAGGAACGGCCCTAGAAACGCCGACCCACTTCAAACTCAACATATACAAAGTATCACCAACACACAAACCAATAACTCCGCTGAGACCCGCCAAAATCAACGAATCCAGTCCCAAAGCCGCTAAATACTGCAACCTTCCCGTCACACCTGAGCATGCGATGAAGAACACAGTTGTGGATATACACCGTGAAATGTTAGCTGAAATCGGCTTCGCATCAGACAACGCTATCTTGTATAGGGCTGCTGAAACCGTCCAGCAAAGTGCGGCGCCTAAGGCTGCAAGTTCACCAATCATGCTTATCACACATGCGTTTGCCGTGTAATTTCTAAACAGTAAAAGAATCGCTTAGTATATTTTAGCTCTCTTACTATCAGTTCTGCTACATTCCCAAAATTGAAATAACGAATATAATCTTTGCAGCGAATGTGCAACATGTGATTCGACGCAGGGGTGCAACAGAACGGGAGAAAGCAACGAACTCGACAAAGCTGTTAAGATACTCCGTGTGGCAGCTGAAGGAATCAAGAAAACTGAGATCATGTACAGGTGTAACTTAGACCACATGATCTTGAACAACTACTTGTATGCCTTGATGGAAATGAAGCTGCTAAAAGTGGAAGAGTCAAGCGAAACATTTTATCAAACTACAGAAAAAGGATTGCAACTACTGCACATCTACCATAAGCTAAAATGGCTTCTGTGGGGCAAAACCTTCGACTTTCTACTGGTCCGCCTTCTAAATCGGCTATTACTGAACAAACGCCTACCACATGAACGTCTTATGCCAGTCGAAGATACTAACGAGTAAGTGTGAAGTAAACTCGCCGGTTATGCTTGCCTTTATTTTCAGTTTTAAGCAGTTTTATCTGTCCAACCTCTTTCAGATTTTTTACGTGGGTTCCTCCGTCTGCTTGTTTATCCACACCAACTATTTCGACAATGCGGAGACAGGGAATATCTGGCGGGAGGGCCTTAGCCATTTTTATCACGCCTGGAATTTTTAGGGCTTCTTCTCTGGGAAGCTCATACCATTTTACTGGGATGTCTTTTCTGAACAGTTCGTTCGCCTTATTTATGTACTTGTTAAGGATTTCTCGATCGTACTTTTCCAAGCTAAAATCGAAACGAATCTTGTCTTCCTCAAGCTGGTTGCCAGTGACGAGAGCTCCTGTGCCTGTGCATAGAAGCGAAGCGAATAGGTGAGCTGCAGTGTGGCTTCGCATAAGTTTGTATCTTCGTTCCCAATTTAGGATGCAATGCATGTTGTCTCCTTCTTTTAAGCCAGCTCGATCAACCTCGTGAGATATCTCTCCAGAAAACTTGCCAACGTAAACAACATTGTACATTTCATTTCCTTTCGTGATTTTCCCAGTGTCCCATGGTTGACCCCCACCTTTGGGATAGAAAATTGTTTGGTCCAAAATTACATATTTTCCATCTTTGACCGAAACGACAACGGAATCGCATTCTCTACGGTAACTGTTTTCCAAATACAACGCTTTGGCCATAGGGATAACCCTTTAATCATATGTTTGGCAGGTTCTGTTAAGTCTTTTGACCCGAGCTTCTAAGCTTCTCGAAATGCGTTCGATGGAAGGTCAAGGGGTGCACTTACAAGCCCAACAGCACTTGCCACTGTAGCTTTCGGTTTCACTGTTGCTTTGATCAGTGCTGTTGTGACTGCAGTGAAACAAATAAGTTTAATTCTACAAACTCATCGCATGCATACATACGTCTATCTTTCCGAAAAGAAGCTTTCTTCTGGGGAGACCTGCGTTCTCTCTGGTAATCTCTTCTGAGAAAAAATTATCTTGAACAAGAAGGCAACGAGCAGTCCAGCTACAAAGCCACTGATATGCGCCCAGTACGCTACGCCACCATACGGATTAAAGACACCTGAAAAGAATTGAAGAAAGAACCAAAATCCAAGATAGAAGACCGATTTAATCTTCGCTGTAGTGGCAAAATATCCCAAAAACACCAACGTGACGACGTTGGCTCTTGGGTAGAACAGTATATAGGCGCCTAATACGCCGGATATGGCCCCTGAAGCACCTACAGCGGGAAGCCATGCAACAGAGGGATTAAACTGAAAAATGATCGAGGAATGAGCTATACCTGAGGCAATCCCAAACACCAAGTATAAAATCAAGAATTTGATATGGCCAAACCTGTCCTCCACATTATCCCCGAAAATGAAGAGATACAACATGTTTCCAGCAATGTGTAAGAATCCACCGTGCATAAACATCGAAGTAAAAAGGGTATAGAGTCTTTCTCCCTGCATTAGATAGTCGGGAACTGCACCATAATTGAAAAAGTCTGCGTCTGCAAATCCTCTGCTCAGTTGCAGGACAAATACAATAATGTTTACTGCTATTAATATCCACGTTACGTAGGGTCGAGTTTTTGTTGGATTCTCATCATATAAAGGAAACACGGTATCCCCACTTAAAACAAATCTAATCATCATATATGCTTTAGCATCTGTGTCTACGCGGCACGTATAGTTTGTACATAGGCAAACAACCAAAGTTTTGGCTCGCTTCGCTGAGCAAGCCGATACTTGACTTCTGAAACGTTAAAATACCACACTGCAAAATGTGGACTGCAAAACCTATTTGGGTAACTGCAGTAGGGCATAATCTGAATGGAGAAACGTTCGTTGGGCATTATTGGCAGAATGCGAAAAGAGTTCTCGTTTATACATGGAAATTACCTAGTGCTTCTACTAAGCTGGGTATTGATGGACACAGCAGAGATACCTTCGACATACTACTCTGATTACGTTTTTCTGCTGGGAGGCTCAGCAACCATTCTCGGAGTCATCATGTTGATTTCACAACTAACATTAGCCTTTGTCCAGTTTCCAGGAGGATATTTGGCAGACAAGTATGGCCGAAGATGGCTCGTATCCACATTGACTTTTGGAGTTGCATCGTCTTACATCTTCTACGTCATAGCTCCGAGCTGGCATTTCATCTTAATCGGAGCCGTCATCGCAAACTTGTCCCTACTCTACCAACCGGCATTAATGGCGATGATGGCAGATTCGCTGCCACCCGAGAAACGAGGCATAGGATTTTCCATCTGGAATCTCGTAGGAACCGTAGCAACTACTCCAGCACCTGCCATAGCACTTTTTCTGGTTGCAAACTATGGACCAATCGGCGGCATGAGAATAGCCTATACAATCGTTACAGTCTTCTTTTTTGGAGCGGCAATTCTGAGGAGCAGACTGAAAGAGAGTATGAAAAACACGGAAAAGTTGAGTTTAGGGGAAATTGTCAGATCTTACCCAAAGGCGTTTAGAGAAGGCATAAATGTCTGGAAAGTAGTGCCAAGTTCAACTCTCTACTTGTTTTTTGCTAGTATTATAGCGAGGTTCGGGTTTGCCATGACCGGATTATACTTCCTCGTCTATGCATTCCGTGTTCTCCAAATAGGAGGAGGCCCTCTTCTGCCTAACCCCCCTCCTGACGATCCCGTTCTTGCGACGGCCTATGCAAATTGGGGGCTAGTCATGATTGTCTTGTTCATCACCATGATAATCTCAGCCTTACCAAGCGGCAGACTCCTTGACAAGGTTGGCCGCAAGATTCCCTTACTGTTGTCCACTATAATAACAATCCCAGCTATGTTGATATTTACATATGGAAATTTTTTAACGCTTTTCATCGCCATGCCACTGATAAGTTTCGCACAATTACTGGC
>JAOUJL010000115.1 GCA_029883255.1 Candidatus Bathyarchaeota archaeon
AAGGGGCAGTTACGCATATTTTCATTTAATCACCTTCCAATAGTTTTCAGCAATTTTCGATTATGACTGTATATGTTGACTTGAAGGGGCATTTGACCTACTGCAAAGTGTGTGGCACAGGCAAGGCAGGGGTCATAAGCCCTGAAAGCCATCTCCACTCTATTCAATAATCCTTCGTTCACGTTGCCACCATGTATAAGGGCTTCAGCCGCATCTTTTATTGAAATGCATATAGCCGGGCTGTTGTTTGTTGTGGCCACTATCAAGTTAACTCGCTTAACTAGAGCTTTTTCATCCAAAATGTAGTGATGAATCAGAGTACCTCTCGCGGCTTCAATAATCCCAACTCCTTCCCCTGGACGGCGAGGTCTGTTCCTGATATCTCTGCTCGTTATTTCCTCATCCCTGCTTAGCTCTAAGCACCTTTCGGCTGCATACAATAATTCTACCAGTCGGGCCCAGTGAAATGCAAGGGTTGAATGAACAGGCTTTCCGCCGAGGGTTTCATACATTTTATTGTATTCTTGCTGAGCTAGAGGTGTTGTCATGCCTTCAGAGGCGTTCAATCTTCCGAGGGGCCCAACACGATAAATGCCACTGTCTGATCCGCCGACGAAGCCCTTCCAACCCACTTTCTTTAGATACGGAAATTTAACATAGCTCCACTCCTCAATATGCTCTTCAATTACGTCCAGATATTCATGTGGAGCAAACTTCACAAACTCTTTGCCTTCAGGGTCAACAACTCGCACTTTGCCGTCGTAGAAGTTGAGTTTGTTGTTCTCGTCAACCAGGCCCATGTAATATGTTTTCAGACTGTAAGCATCGCTTAGAACCATGTCCACATAGTTCTTATTCTTCAACACAACATCTTCAAACAATCTTAAACTAAATTTTGCGAACTCAACACTGGATTCTGCCATCTTTTCGATTTCTTGGCGTTCTTCCTCTGTGATGGGTTTAGAAATGCCACCTGGTAGTCCGCAAACGGGATGGGTTGCCTTTCCCCCAATCATAGCGGTGATTCTCTGGCCGTAAGCTCGATGCTTGATTACTTCTTTGGCGATGTCCAAGCCAACTTTTTTTATTACTCCAAGAATGTTTCTTTCACCTGCTGGGGCGTCGGGGCCCACAACAAAGTCCGGCGCACCTAGGAAGTAGAAGTGAAGTGTGTGATCGTAAATCATGTAGCCGCTGTACATGAGTTCCCTGAGTTTTTTAGCTGCTGAGGGAGGATCCACATTGAACGCAGCATCCAAAGCCTTTGTCGACGCGAAATGATGAGCGACAGGACAAACGCCACATATCCTTGACGTTAGGATTGGCATGTCTTCTGCCTTTCTTCCCTCACAAAACCTTTCGAATCCTCTAAGCTCAGGAACCTGGAAATAGGCGTTTTCTACGTTTCCCTTTTCGTTCAAGTAAATTTCTATTTTGCCGTGGCCTTCGAGGCGAGTGATTGGGTTTATGGTTATTGTCCTTGCGCTCATTTTCTAGTTCCTCGCTCACGTAAACTCGGCTTAGGTGGGCTTTCTAATCGCTCTCTGCTCTCTAGAAAACGCTCAATTTTCTTGACGATTTCCATAAACGCCTTTGTTGCAGGGGAATTCGTGTGTTCGATTATAAAGGGTATGCCTCTGTCGGAGTCCTCACAGATTTCGGGATCTATTGGAATTCTTCCTAGGAAAGGAGTCATCAAGTCTTCCGCTATCTTTTTTCCTCCCCCAACCTTAAAAATTTCAATTTCTGCCCCGCATTTTGGACATACAAACCCGCTCATGTTCTCGACGATGCCGATGACAGGGATGTTCAGTTTCCTAGAGAAGGACACAGCCTTCTTAACGACAATCTGTGAAACCTCCGACGGAATGGTGACTATCACCACTCCGTCCATCTCTGGGATGAGCTGCATGATGCTCAGGGGCTCATCGCCGGTCCCTGGAGGGAGGTCAATGAAGAGAAATTCGAGTTCTCCCCAGACGATGTCTGACAAGAACTGGCTAATCGCCTTCATTTTCAAGGGGCCACGCCAGATGACCGGCGACTCATCACTCGGAAGCAGAAAGTCCATGGACACCACCTTGATTCCCATAGGACCCATTGCAGGAAACACGCCTGGGGGACCAGCCTGAAGCCTCTGTCCGTGTAAGCCGATGATCTTCGGCACGCAAGGGCCAGTTATGTCTGCGTCAAGGATGCCTATACCATAAGGGTAACCGTGCATGGCGAAGGCCATCGCTAAGTTCACGGTCACTGTGCTCTTCCCGACTCCACCCTTGCCACTTATCACCGCTATCTTGTGCTTGATTCTACTCATTTTGGCTTTGAGCCTCTTTTCCTCTTCTTTATAGGCCTGTTTAATCGGATCATCGCTTTCATTAGACTTGGAACCGGAACCATGTTTTTTGTTCATGAACGTTCTTCCTCACGTTTTTGGCAAATTGAACATTCTGTGCGGTTTCTGCATCAGAGTGTTTGATCCATAAACTATATTTAATAGTTTCGTTTATAAAACAAACAGGTGTCTCCCGTGGACGAAATCGATCGAAAGATAATTTCGCAACTTCAGTTGGACGGGCGAACGACCCTTGAAGAGCTAGGGAAAATCGTTGGTTACACAAGCATGGGGGCAAAGAAAAGGTTGAAGAAGCTTCTTGGACAGAACGTCATCAGAGTTTCAGCCTTGGTCAACCTAGAATCATTAAAACTTTGTGCAGCCATCCTATTCCTTGAAATTGAAACCGCTGAAGTCATGCATAGGATTCTCGAACGCTTCAGAAACTGTCCCAGAGTGATTCACATGTTCACCACGCTGGGAGGATACAACCTCATCGCCCTCGTAGTGGCGGAGGACCAAGACACCCTTGAAAGTATATCAATAGAGAAATGCTCTATAAGAAGCAACAAAGGAATCCGCAGATCCGAGTTCTACCCTATAGGCGCCGTTCATTACTCTCCATTCCTATCAGTTAGGGAACATCTCACACACAAGGAAAGAACAATCAGTCCATGTAATGTCGATTGTGGACCTTGCCAGAGATATAAATCAAAAAAATGCGTTGGATGCCCAACGACACATTACTACCATGGCTCCCTCTAACGCTTCTCTTTTAGACTTTCTAGGTGAAATGTTTTGCTATTAGGGCGACCGGTTAGGTTCAGAAATAAATGGGGCAATACGCAGCGGCCTTCCTTCAGTCAGGGCTTGAGCGGTTTTCTTTCTCGCACTTTGTATGAGCCTCCAGACTGTTCCTCTAGAGATACCCATTCTCTCTCCAGCCTCCTCCTGAGAGAGCCCTTCTAGGTCTACTAGTCTAAGGGCTTCAAGTTCGGCTGGCTCGAGGTAGATGGGTTCTGGATTCCCTTGAGGAGTTGGAGTGAATTTGTCTACGGTTGGAACCTTTTCTATACTGATTGGTTTTGGGAGCCGCCCTCTTCTGCCGCGTCTGCGCCTACGTCTCCATCCCATGTTAATCATTTCTTAATTTACACCGCAACATTTATATATTTTTGTGCACTATTCCACAATTGATTATGTGCATAAGCACAAAATAAAGATTTCGGAGGTGAAAAGAACATGGGTTGGCGAGGAAGAGGCGGAGGTTGGTCAGGACCATGGCCTGGAAGAGGACCCTTCAGCTATCTACCACCTGGGCAGAGACCAGGTTGGTTGTATGGTAGAGGAGCATGCTGGTGGCTTTTTGCCCCATATCTTCAGACAACGGTTCCTACCGCTGTCGTTCCACCTACGACGGTTCCTGCAACTCCCTTTGTGCCTCCTACATTCACGAAGGAACAGGAAACGCAGATGCTGAAGCAACAGATGGCGGCCCTCGAGTCACAGCTTAACTCTATCAGAAAAAGATTGGAAGAGCTGGGCAAGTGAGATGGAGGATATGTCTATGTATCCGTATGGATATCCCTGGTTCTGGGGTAGATGCCGATGGTTTCCTTGGTTGCCGAGATGGTGGTGGTCGGGCATATATGGGCCGTTAACACCGTACGCGACGATTCCTAAAGAACAAGAGATAGCCATGTTAGAGAATCAAGCGAAACTGTTAGAGCAAGCATTAGAGCAGATTAGAAAACGGTTGGAAGAACTGAAAAAAGAGGAGTAATATCTTGAAGATTGCAGTATCAGCGACAAGTGAGAGCTTAGACGCCCAGATAGACCCAAGGTTTGGCAGGTGCCCATACTTTGTGATCGTGGATTCCGAAACTATGAAGTTTGAGGCGGTTCCGAACGTTGCTTCAGGCGCGATGAGTGGGGCTGGAATCCAAGCGGCACAGATGATAGCCAGCAGAGGAGTTAAAGTGGTGGTCACCGGAAACGTTGGGCCAAACGCGTTCCAAGCGTTGTCAGCCGGAATCGATGTCATAACTGGTGTATTTGGCACAGTCAGAGAAGTGGTTGAGAAATTTAAGAGCGGTCAACTACAAAAAATCACTGCTCCCACCACATCCATGGGGTTCGGGATGGGAGGAGGCTTCGGGATGGGTAGGGGGCGCGGAGGCGGACGTGGAATGGGCTTCAGGCGTTGGCAAGGCACTGGACTATCTCCACAAGCACCGACAACCACTCCAGCAATCCCCCCTGTGCTACCTCAGATGTCAAAGGAACAAGAGGTCCAGATGTTAGAGAACCAGATGAAAAGCATGCAGAAGCAGTTGAGTCAGATCAGAAAAAGACTAAAAGAGCTTAGGGAGTAGAAGGAGTGACGGTTATGGAGAAATTTAGAATAGCTGTTGCAACAAAAGGACGTGGAGGCTTAGAAGACATCGTATCAGAGGTTTTCGGTAGAGCCAACACGTTCACTATTACTGATGTTGACGATGGCGAGATTAAAGATGTGAAGGTGCTTCAGAATCCAGCTGTGTCTTACAAGCACGGCGCCGGACCCATCGTAGTAAAGATGCTAGTGGATTCGGGTGTGAACGTAGTGATATCGGCTGAGCTTGGCCCAGGCGCGTCAGCGCTACTCGAGCAACACAATATAACTAGAGTTACGGCTAAACCAGGCAACAGCGTCGGCGAAACCATCAGAAATGCTCTGGTTGAAATTAAAAAAATAAAGTGAAATTTTCGATGTTTT